>DATEQL010000568.1:0-40197 GCA_035272665.1 Allostellaceae bacterium | reverse complement strand
TTAGGGCAAACTTGGACCAAATTGGCACGTGGTCATTGCGAGGAGCGCCTTCGGACGATCGCGGTAGGGACGGGCCTTGCGACCAGCCCCCCGCGCAGATCCCGGCATCGGCTTTCCCGCACCGGGCTCCTGTCTCGGGTGATACCATTGCGCCGTTCGGGGTTTGGGCGACCCATGCAATTGCGCAACAGGACCGCGCCCGCGCAGGTGGCACGCCGGTCCGGTTCTGCGCCCGCAACGTGCGTTGCCGACGGGTCTCGCCTTGACCAGGCGTCTTCCCTCCATCCCCTCCGCGGCCGATCGCTCGGCGTTGTTCGAGGACTTCCTCGGTGCTATGCACCTGTCCGAGTTCTCCGCTCCGTTCATCGTCGGCTACAGCCTCTTCGGCCTTCCCGACGCGGACCGGCGCGGCGGCAGGACGCCCGGCCGAACCGGAGATCTCCCAGGTTCCGACGCGATCCTTTCCTGCGTGATGTGGTCTTCGACCACGGCAGAGTGACGGCCCCTCGCATACCGGTGCTGCACGTGTTGCCTTCGACGTTGCTTACCGCCTCGGCCTCTGCGACTTTCGAGCTTTCGCGGCTCAATAGCACACCCCACAGAATCGCTGTGTACGCTTCGCAGCCGCCGTCGCCGACGACCACGCAACACTCGCTATCGGGCGCCCGCTACGGCTTACCCGCACCGGTCTTCCACAGGCTGGATCGCGCCAGCTTTCCTGGCGCACAAGCAATCTCGACCGATCGAGCGCTCAGCGGCCCGAGATTGGTTCGCTCCGCTCGCAATGACGATTGGAGTTAGCGGTTAAATCTCATCGGAATCTGCTGTAGCTGACTAGTCCTCGATAAGCTCGAGCTAGGCGCCGCAGGTGTTCCATTCGTCCGTGGTCGGCGGGCAGTCGGCCGCCGGAAGGTTGATCGCCGGCGGCGGCGTGTGGCCGAAACTGCCGGGATAGATCGCGTCAAGCGTCGATCCGTGACAGCCGGCGAGCAAGGTCCCGCAACACAGGACTGCCAGTCGGAGCGCTCTCATCAACCGGCATTGTTCGCGCGCCTCGGCGGAGTGCACGCCGAGGACGTGCTGTTCACGATCTACGACGCGGCCCTCGCCTTGAAAGCCACCCTGCCACGCCTCGACTTGGCCGGCGACATCGGCGACACCGATGTCTGCGATCGGCAAGAACCGGCCCTAAATGCAGATTACAGCCCGAATCATCATTGCGGCGCCGCGACCGTCTGGCGTAACGGACCGAACTCCGGGCGGTGGAAGTCATGGCAGGAGGCGCAGGTCGATCGCACCTGGAACGAAGCCGTCTCGGTGCCGTGACAGGTGGCGCACCTCTCGATCCCGGGGACGAGAACATCGCTGCTCGCCTGCGAATGCCGGGCGCCGTGGCAATCGCCGCATTCGATCGGCGCGTGCTTGGCATGATCGAAGCGGGCCGGCGCGAGAAAGCGGGTGAGCATCATGACCGGCGCGGCACGGAACGGACCGCCGGCACTGTCGGGGACATGGCAGTAAAAGCAACCGATCACTGTTTTCGTCTTCCGCTCGAAAATCATCGTGAGCGCTGCATTCGTCTTCTGCGCCACCCAAGCTGCCAGCGCATCGCGGCGATCGAGTTTCGGCTCTTGCGATTCCGCGATTCCACCCTTGAGCGCGATGATCGCGTAGAAACCCTCGACCGCGGCTTCCGTTCCGGTGTCGTCGCCGTGCGGCACTTCCCGCCATGGCAGCTCGGTATCGAACTTCAGCCCATGGCAGTCGTTGCATTGGCCCTTGTAAGTGATCGCGAGAAAGCCCCGGCCGCCCGGCTCCGGCACGTGGCAGTCGGCGCATACCATCGGCTTGTAGCCGAGCACGGCAAACCCCTCGGGAACGAGATGGGCGGCATGCGAGAAGACGATATTGGGTCGGTCGGTCGGCTTAGGGTCGCTGCCGAGATCGACTCGCTCGACGCTACTCTTCACGGCATCGCTGACGAGGGTCACGCGGAATTGCGGGTGCCCGTCGGGAAAGCAGCGCGCGTTGCGAAGCCCAGCGTTCGGCGCGGTCTCGGCGATCGAGCGATGGCAGTCGGTGCATAACAAATCGCCGCGAAACGCACGGTGCTCGTTGTGGCATCCTGCGCAGCGTATTAATTCGTTCACTGCGGAGTGGTCCGTAATCGACGTCCGCGGCGGTCTGGATATGGCTACTGACGCCGCCGTGACAGCGAAGGCAGGCGATGTCTGGCTCTCGGCCAAAGATGCCGCTTTCATGGCAGGTACCGCACCGAGACGAAAAGTCGTAATGTACATTTGAAAATCCCGATGATGAAGCTGCTATACCCGAATGTCAACAGCTCTTCAAGCTGATCGATCACGAGCACCAACCGGGCCTCGGCGATATCAGAAAGTTGTCGCACCTTGCCCGCCTCGGCCAGCCCATGCTCGATCGGGACGATCGCCTGCTCCGGGGCTTGGCTCAGCAAGGTCGCAATCCGCTCGGCCGTGTAGCGCTGATCCGCGAGTTCGGGCAACGCTGTTTCCGACAGGATGGCCGCCGCGAGTCCGCCTACAAGATCGTTCGGCCGGTCGGATGGTCGCATCAGGCCGTAGCGGACGAGCGCCACGCGACCAATCATGCCTGGAAGCATCAGGTCTGGCAGCATGCCGCTTCCGGAGAAAGATTTTCGCGGCGCGCTATCGGGCCGCGCCGTTACCGGGACTGAGTAGGAGTTCGAGGACGCGCTCGCGGGTGCGCGTGAATGCGGCGTGCCAGACCTGCTGCTCTACCGCAAGGACGCGGACCCTGTCAGCGGCCTGCGCGACCGAGCCGCGGTACGGGAACGGCTGGCGCAGCTCGAACGCGTCGAGGAGTTCCTCGCGCGCTGGCTAGTGGCAGGCGAGAGCGGAAGCTTCAGCGCCGCGTTCACAAGCTTCACCACGACCGCCGAGTTCGAGCAGCAACTGTACGACCACCTCCGCGAGCTGCTCGAACGGCGAGCCGGGGCTGGTACCGAGGGTATCGAGATCCGCTGGCACCAGCCGCCATTCCGCGGCCTATTGTCCTTCGAGTTCGACCACGCACCGGTGTTCTTCGGCCGGACCCGCGCCCGCAACGAATTGCGCGAGTTGCTGGCCCGGCAGGAGGCGCGCGGTTGCGCCTTCGTGCTGGTCCTTGGGGCCAGCGGCTCGGGGAAGTCCCGCCGAGGCGCGACCACCGGATCACGACCACGATGTCGGCGCTGTGCGGTGGCGGAATGTTGTGCGGATCCTGGAAATGGTGTGCGGCGACCAGCGGCTCGCGCTCCCATAGAACCGCTTCAACCCGAAAGTGATACGCGAACTCGCGGTTGAGCCGGGCAACGATTCGCTCCGCCGTTAGCCGCTCCGGGCGTACATCCGCAGGCGAGGAGATGAAGATGCGGATTACGAATTTCTCGGGCATGTGCTTGCGAATGGTGACGGCACAAGGCTATGCCGCCAACCTTTGCCGTACGCGGCTGCTGACGCCAGCGACGGATACCGGCCGTCTCGCTCGGCCGCGAAACATCCCTCGGAAGCGGACCTGCAGCAATTGCTACCCATAATCGGAATGACCTTACTCTGTCGACAAATTCGAGCAAGTTATCGAGAAACGCTGCGGTCGAGCACCAATTAATGCTAAACTAAATCAAGCCAAATCATTATTAAAGGCAAGCTGGGCCCTTGCCATTACCGCCCTCGCTGGCACGCGATGGAGGCCCTGGGTCCTGAGACGATCCGCGCCGTGAAAACCACAGGCCGGTCCTGAACACCAGGCTTGGTTGGGCCAGGGCTAAACGCCGCAGGTGGTCCATTTGTCTGTGGTCGGGGGGCAGTCCGCCGGGGGCAGGTTGATCGCCGGCGGCGGCATGTGGCCTAAGCTGCCGGGATAGATCGCATCGAGGGTCGATCCGTGACAGCCCGCGAGCAAAATCCCGCAGCACAGGATCGCCAATCCGAGCGCTTTCATCGATTCAGTCCCGGGAAGTTGGCCCGGTCGCGTTGCGCTTCAGGATCGTCTGCTGTCCCGCGACGAAGTCCTCGAGCTCGACACGATCGGTGACCGTGAACGGTCTGCCGTCCGCTCCCAGGTAGAGCCGTTTCATCTCGTCGAGCGTAAACGGGCGCGAGCCGATCCGGCCGAAGACTGCGATCTGATGGCCGGTCTCGTCGACCCCGCGGTCGCGCTCCAAACCCCGCGACAGCGCCAGTGCCGGTGAGGCAGTCCGGTACCAGGCGATCAGCTCGGGTCTCGGCTCGGGCGCAAAGCCATAGAAATTAGGTTGGCTCTCGGGCGACATCAGCTGGATCACCTTGAGGCCGTTGGCGCCGTCGGCAACATAGGCGAATAGAGAGGCATTGGTGGCACCGATGACCACGTCGCGCGCGTCGGTGAGCTGGCCACCCGCATTGTACATCGTATAGACCCGCGGCTTTTCAGGGCGTTCGACATCGATGATAGCAAGCCCGTCGCGGCCATCGGCGACATAGGCATAGGTGCGCGAAACGAATACGCGCTGGGCATCGGCAAGCGGCAGGTGTGCCCTGTCCACCACCCTGGGGCGAACCGGGTCGGTAATATCGACAACATCCAACCCGCCGTTGTCGGCAACGAAAAGATAGCGGAACTGCACGACGGTCGATCTGGCGCCGGGTATCGGAATGGTCGTCACGACCTTCGGGTGGAGCGGGTCGTCCATATCGAGCTCGACGATGCCGGCGTCGGCGCTGACATAAAAGCGGGTCCCGGCGATCGTCAGGTAACGCGCCCCCTTGAGGATCCCGCCCTCGTTCCAGGTCAGTGCCCGTGTCAGGAAGTTGTTGCGCGGCTCCTGATCGGCCAAGGTGTTGACGTTGGTGAGGATCAGGCCCTCCTCGGCATCGGTGATGTAGGTGTAGTTGTAGATCGGATGCATCAGTTGTTCTTCGTTCTCGGTGCGCATAACGTCGGCATAGCTCTGCGAAAGGTTGAGCGTCTGGTTGGCGCCGGCGTTGCGCACGGGATTGATCGGCTGGTTCGTCGGCAGGACTACGCAAGTCGCATTCTTCGAGGGAATGTGCGTGTCCTGGCCTAGGGGCGAGACCGGTGCCGTGATGATGCGCTGCGAGATATCCTTGTTGGCGATGCTGGCAACATCATAGACGCGCATCCCGCGCGCGCCCTCGGCGACATAGAGGTATTCACCGCGCAGCTGGAGGCACTGCGCCGAAGACGACCCGTGGCCGTGGGCTTCGGGCAGCTGACGGCCTCTGTCGACATGCGCCTTGTAGTAGTCGGGATAGGCATATTTGTGCAGATAGCTGCCGATCACCGCCTGCGGCTCGTCCCATTCGGTGACGCGAACCGCCTCGATGTCGTCCTCCTCGCCGACCCAGGCATTGTAGCCGACGAAATTGACGAAATTGGTGCCGAGCAACAGGAGCTGCGCCATGATCGCGTTGTTGTCGTTCTGCTCGGAGATGTGGCAGTCGGTACAGGTCTTGGTCTCGGTCCGCCGCTCGGTGTGCGGGTAATGGGGCGAAAACGCCTGGCTCGAATATCCGGCGGCAGAGACCGGCGGTTGCTGCACGTAGATGTGGTCGCGGTTGATGTTGGTCGAGGACAGTATTAGCGCCGAGCGCGAGGCGATCGGCGCTATGATATTGTTTTTAATGGTGCCGTGATGGCCGAGCTGGAACATGTCCTCGCGCGCGACCTGCGGGTTGTAAGTCGCATAGTTTCGCGTTTCGCCTCCTTCGTAATGGTGCCGCGCCGTCTTCTGGTTCGCCTCGATCGGCAAATGGCAGCCGCCGCAGCTCGTCGTCCACGACAGATGGCAGGTGTAGCACGCCATTGTGTCGTTGGAATGCGCCAGGTCCTTGGCGGGAACGCCGGGGCCCCACTTCATCGAGGTGCCCCTCCCCATTAGTTTTGCCCGGGCAGCTCGCGGATTGTATTTCGGGTTCGACGGGTCGACCGTGTCCTTGACGAGAGTGACCTCCCATTCGAGCTCGGGATAGAGCGCCGAGCGCTGGTAGAGCTTGGGCCCTCGCCATTCGAACCGGGCCCGCCCGTCGGCGGTGCGCAATAAGCTCATATCGCTCCCGGTCGGCGGCGCCGCCGGACCGTGAGTGCGCAGATCCGGCAATGTCGTCGCGGTGCCGTGGCAGTCGGCGCAGGTGATTTCGATGGCGGCCTGCACCTCGCCATAGATGTGGCCGGTGCCGTGCACATCGCGGGCGAAATGGCAGTCGACGCATTGCATGCCGAAATCGACATGGATCGAGTCGAGATGGACGGCCTTCTTGAATTTCTCCGGGTCGTTAGACGAGATGATGTTGTTGCTGTCGTCGAGGAGGTTGCCGTTGCGGTCGCGCTTGAAGATCGCACGGAAATTCCAGCCATGCCCGTGATAGTCGGCGAATTGGGTGTCGTTGAGCCGCGGGTTCAGCTCGCTGACCTCGGCGCTGAACTCGGGGTCGGCCCACTTGCCGCGCACGACCGCCGCCTCGGGGTTGCGCTCGAGCGCCGCACGCATCTCGGTGTCGGTCGGATATTTTTGCTGCTTGGGCCACATCGCCGGCGCCGCGGTCTCGTAATCCCACATCGTGTAGCCGAGGTAGGTATTCATGAACAGGTTCGGCTGGTGCATGTGGCAGATCATGCATTGGCTCGTCGGGATCGCCGTCGTCATCTGATGGCGCAGCGGATGACCGGTCTCACCCTTGCGGATGGTCGGGTCGATGCTGATGCTGGTGCCACGGTTGCCGTAACCGGCATACGGGCCCCCCGCCTCCACATCGCGGTTGTTGGCATAGACGACGTGGCAAGCGGCGCAGCCCGAGTTCCGATAATCGCCGGGGTTGTCGTTGGTGCCGAGAAACCAGGTCGTCGGGTCGTTGAGGCGTGTCTTGGTGATGTTCAGGATTGGAATCGACACGCGCAGCCCGGTGCCGGGCCCGCGATTCGACTGGCGGATGTCGGGCCTTCCCGGTTCCTCGAGACGCTGCAGCTCCCCCTCGGAGTCAGGATTGCCAATCTCGGGGAACTGGGTGATTATGTTGCGTCCGCCGCGCTCGAAGACGCGAAAGACGTCGCCGGGCGGAAAGACCTCCCAAGACGGCAGCGGCAAGAGCTCGGGCACAATTCCGTGGCGCCGTGTCATCTCCGGGGTCGGCATGACCGGCGTAATCAGTTTTGCCGGCTGCCCGTCTCGCGTGTAGGCTTCGCCTATGAACGGATGCTTGAGCGGCAAGATGCCGTTGTTGTAAGCGGCGGCACCCCAGAACATCGCCGTTGTCGCCATCAAGCTGCGCTCAGCCGACGCAATGATGCGCAGGTGACAGGCGCCGCAGGCTTCGCGGGCGACGCGATAGTCGCTCGGGTTGATAAAGCGGATAAATTCCGGCGACTCGCGGTTCAGCAAGGTGTAAGTGCGCGGCGGCTTGACGCTGGAGGGATAGTTCCATGCCTCGGGATAGCGCGGCTGGACATGCGCCGCGTCGAGAGCGCGGCGATATTCGGCGCTCGTCGGCAACGCGACCGCAGCGCGGAACACACCGGCATTCCCGCCATGGCAATCGGCGCAGCCAAGGGTAACTCCCGGGCTCGTGTGCATCGTCAGGGAATCGGTCGTCGTATGGCAGCTCATGCAGCCGGCGCTCTTGGTCGCGGCCTCGGCCTCGGTCTGCTTCATCGGCGCCGGCGGCGCGGCCCCGCTCTCGGCCGCACGGCACTGCGTCGCACTTGTCAGTAGCGCCAGGAGCAGAAAAGCCGCTGTGATGCCCCGCACCGTCTCGACCTCAATATGTCAGAATAACGTTGATCATCGCAGTGTAGAGAAAGCTCGGACCCGAGAATAGCCCAGGATTCGTCTGGTAGATCTCCTTCAACCCGTTCGCCGGGATCAGCACCCCTCCCGACACGCGGAGAATGATGTTCTGTGTGTCGAGCGGCCGATAAGTGAACGCTACCGACAGATCGTAACCAAGGTTGTTTGAGATGTTCGCCTGGTGGCGCAGAAACTCGAGCGGTTGGGTGTAGGCTGCTCTTAAATAATTGACATTCGTCGACATCCGCAGCTCTGGCAAAATATCGGTGTCGGTGCCGAAACCTGCGAGAATAAGGCCGGAATTGATGAAATTCGACTGCCCTTCGAGCTTGGACGAGCGCAAATCGGCCAGCACCCCGTTCGGCTGGTTGAGGCCAACGATGCCGCCGCCGATATAGGGAAGCGACTGTCTGATGAAATAACTCGTGTCCGACCCGGCAAATTGCGGGTTCTCGAAGATCGAATCGAAGCCGGTCGCATGGCCGCCCTGCGGGTTGCTGTCGCCGCTTTGGAATAGGCCCGAGAGCCTGAGCCGGACATAGTCGAAATCGATCGACGGCTCGGCGGCGGCAAAGAAAGCGTTGATGTGGGCTCCGTCGTTGTTCGGCACCGGGCTGAATTGGTTGTGGCTCAAATGGCCGAGCGCCCAATAGCCCGATCCGGTCAGGTTGAACCGACCGAAATGCCCGTCGCCATTTATGCCGAGATAATTCACGTTGTAGTTGTAACCGCGATTGTCGCCGATCTGCGCCGGAATCACCAGGAACCCGTTCTTGTCGTAATGAATTGTGTTAGCCTCGTCGTCGATGTTGAGGACGTCGACAATCTGTGAGGTGAAGCCCGGGACCGGGAAATCCTGACGGAAGAGGTTGGCGACGAAGACGTTGTCTTTCCTGAACATCTCTCCGAGATCGTTGAGCCCGCTGTTGGTGTCCTTGTCGAGCAGACGGAAGTAAGCGAGGTTGTATTGCCATTGATTGTTGTCTCGGTCGCCGAACAGGCGAATGCCGAACTGGTCGTCTTGAAAAAGAAAGCCTCGGAAGTCGACGTTGAAAGGCTGAATCCCTACGCGCAACGAATCAAAATCGTAATATTCGGACACGTTGCGCAGATGGTAATCGACGAAGGCTTCCTGCAGTGACGCAAACGTGTCGTTGCGTGTCGTCCCGGCCTGCGGATTGACGTTGATGACGCCGAGCTCGCCCACGCTTGTGTGGTTGAAGTTGAAGACCGGGGTGAGGCGGAGCTCGAAATCGGGCGGCTTGAAAGCGGTGTTGCCCTCGATCAGCGAAAAGGTCACGATCTCCTGCTGGCTGAAGAATGATTGGTTATAACGGCCGAAGGTGTTGTTGGAGCCCGGCGCTACCGAGGCCTGCGCGGCTACGGGCGTGGGGACGCGCGACGGCTCGTACAAGGTGTCGCTGATCGCGCCGAAATTAAAGAACCAGTCTTCTCCGAATATCGGTTTGTCCGCTTTCAGAGTATTGGTGTTGTACGGATCGAAGACGTTCTCCTGCCGGCCCAACGCATCGAGAATACGCCAACGATCCGGGATCGCGACCGACACGCTTGGCGTAACCGCTTGCGGCGGTAGGGTCGCAGCCGGGTTCTCGATCGGCTCCACCGGCTCGGGCGGTGGTGGCTGTCCGGGGATCCGACGCTCCATCTCGCCGGTGCGGTCGAGCCCCTCCAGGTACCGGCTCCAGTAGTCCGCCTCGGCTTTCGCTTGGAGCGCCATCCCCCGAAGCTGTTCATCCGAGAGTTTTCGCTTGAATACGCGCTCTACTTCTCTTCTCACCTCCGGGTCGGCTATCGCGCGCTCGAAGGTGTGCGCGTCTGAATTGGTCGCGTTGTACAAATCCTCGGCCGTCTTGCGATAGCTAGAGAGCTCGTTCTCACGCGAGGGCTCGTCTTTCGGTTCGGCAGGCAGCGCCATGCTGGCCGGCAGTGCTAACAAGGGCGCCAGCGCCAGGAACAGCGCGCGCCGGCGTAGATTTTTTCGCCGCCAGGTCATTGACTTGTCCCCCATCCGATCATCAGCACGCGTTTTGCACGTCTGAGTTCAGGAACGGCGAAGGCGGGCAATTGACAAATCTGAGGAACACGCCGCCCGCCGACAGCTGGTCGGCACGGATGTCGGCCGGCGCGTTATTGAGCGTGATCGGTCCATTCTCCAATCCGAGAAAGGCGACCAAACTATCCTGCTGGATGCCGTCGCCGGATACGCCGATGCCGCCGACGAGAATGTCCCCCCGGTAAATCGGTACGCCACCGGAGAAGATTTGCATTCCGTTGGCGAGCTGCGTCTTGCCGCCAGAGACGATGGGCAGCTCGACGCCGGGGAAGATCGCCGGCAGGGGGTTGTTGGCGCAGCCTGCCGCAGGAGGCGGAGCATTGTTATTGCTTTGATTGTTTTGATTATCTTGTTCGACTTCAATGACGTTATTTACGACGTCTGGGACGATGAGATCGGTCTGGATGCCGGTCGAGAAGATGCTCCAGCGGGTCGGGAACGGAAGGCTCAATGAGCCCGGGGGGTTGCCATCGATACCGTCAGGATAGAATGGTCTCGCGATCTCGCCGACCGCTACCTCGGACCAGGCTATGCCGTTGGCGAAGACGGAGGGTTCGACGAGACTCTGCGATCGGGTGATGTAATCCGTGAACGTCCCGGTGTCGGTGCTCGCCGAGATGGTGATAGCTTTGATCGTGCTCGCCGCGTCGGGACGCGAGAAGAAGACCGCCGTACGAGCCTTCTGCCGCGAGACATCGGCGCCAAAGATCGGCGCATCGGGGGTCCGAGCCTGTGCGAGGACATTGCCGTCCAGATCGACGATCGTAACATTCACCTGAGCGAAGCTGCCGAGCGGAACGCGGATCGCGGCGCGCGCCTGCATGGCGACGTTGAGCGCGCTGATCATCAATAGCTGCGCTTCGCCGGCGGTGATCGCTTGTCCGAAACCGGGGACGAGCCCGTTCGTCGGCGCATAGAGGACATTCCCGTTTCCGTCGGTGAATACAAAGGCATTGACGCCGGGATAAAGGACCGGGCCGATGGTGCCGTCCGGGACAATTCCCGACGGCTGAGTGCCGTAGGTCAAACCCGCGATCGCCGTGTGACCTTGCGCCGGCCCGGGGAAGTAGCCCGTTACCTGCAGTGGAACAAAACTCCCGGCGGCGGTGACGGGCGCCGCGAGATTGGCTACGGTGGCATCGGTATATTGCAGGGTGAGGCCGTTCACGGCGATGTTCGGCGCCGTAATGTTTGCCGGCGCTTCGTAGCCGGTTACCCCGGCGATCGCGATGACCTCATCGTTGTCGATCGGCACATTGAACACGTCAAGATTGAGAGAATAGGTCGCTTCCGACATCACCCCGATACCGCCCTCCAACATCCCGTTCTTGTAAATCGGCAGGCCCCCCGAATCGGCCGCGAAGCCGAGCGGTGAGCGATGCGGGCCGGCATTGGTAGAGCCGGCTGTCATCGGTGCAACCGCGTTGAAATCCGAGCACGGCAGCTGGCTGAACTGGACCCCGAACAGCGGCCCAGACGGAGTGTCGCCGACACCTGGGTTGAAATGCTGCTGGATGATCTGGTTGGCGGTGCGGGTCGAGAACGCATTCCCTTGCGAGGAAGACAGGTAGGCGCCAGTCACTGCCTTTGAAATTGCCGCCAACGTGGTCGGCACCATGACGCCTTCAAACCCGTTTTCCGACGGAGGCATTGCGGAGAGGTTGGTTGTAGCCACGCCGGTCCTCGAGGTGATCGTCGCCATTGGCGGGGCACCCGTCATCTGGGTTACCGCCAACACATTGCCGACGCGGTCGACGACGGCGATCGTCGCCGGTGCGCCCAGCGCGCTCGCTTGGTTCATCGCCTGGAGGACCACCGTGTTTACGTCACTCTCGGTCAAGTTCAAGGCCGGTGCGGGCGCAGGCGTCGTAGGCGGTGGCGGGGGGGTCGGAGGCGGTGATGGGGGGGGCGAAGTCGCTGCGATTTGAGCGCTATCGCCGCCACTATCTCCACCACTGCAACTGGGCGCTGATACCCCCAGCACGATGAGGACTGCCATCGCCACCTGGCACAAGGGGTGAGAAAGCAGGTCTCTCCTGAGCATTGGATTTATCTCTCGGACGTCATGGTGAGGATGCCGAATTTCACGCCTGCCGGAGTGCGATAGGCGACCTCGAGCGAAATCGGAAAGCTTTGCACCCGGAAATTTGCTCCGGCGACAGCAAAGACGAGGTGGCCGCCAGACGATGCAAACCGATTGTCTATCAGGCTTTGTGTCCGCTGGTCCCAGGGCACCCATCCACCCGCGGGGGTGCGCTGCAGCGCCAGCAATCCCCGTGGCCGGATAGCCATATAGCTCGCCATCGGGCGATCACCCGCGAGGTCGACGGTAACATTGATGTCGACATGCGCAGGATCGACTGTCACCGGCGCGAGCTCGGTCCCTGCATATGACAGCTGGGGTAGCGCAGCCGAGCCTGACGCAGTTTGGCATGCCGCCCACCGACTCGTAGCCGACATCAGCGCGGAAAGCGGGAACGCGATTACGGCCCGCCGGGGCAGTTTCTGGGCTAGGCGCAGCCACGAGCATGTTTGAGCTCCGGTCATTATTGCTCCCCCGCCATGACCTGGCGCATCGGCCCGAGTTCCTGCCGGTGGAAGATGTGGCAGGAGGTACAGGTCGATTGCGCCTTGAAAGAAGCGCTCTCGGCACCGTGACAGGTGACGCACGTCGCGATGCCGGGGACAAGGACGTCGCTGCTCGCCTGCGAATGCCGAGCATCATGGCAGTGGTCGCATTCGATCGGCGCGTGCTTGGCGTGATCGAAGCGGGCCGGGGCCAGAAAGCGGGTGAGCATCATGACCGGCGCGACATGGAACGGACCGCGGGTATTGTCGGGGACATGGCAGTAGAAGCAACCACGCTTTTCGTCGAAGATGATGCCGAGTGCCCGCGTCGTCTGCTCGCGCACCCAGGCGCGCCGGCCCGGCGGATCGCTCGGCGGCGGCGAGAGAGAGTCGGGCAAGCGGCGCTCGATCTCCGGCGCGGGCGCACCGCCGCTGGGGCCGCCTTCCCTGAGCGCGATGCTCGCGTAGAAACCCTCGACCTCGGTCATTACCCTCTCGTCATCGCCGTGCGGCACTTCCTTCCCTGGCAGCGCGGCGTCAAACTTCTGCGTATGGCAGTTGTGGCATTGGCCCTTATAGGTGATCGCGAGGAAGCCCTGGCCGCTTGGCTCGGGCACGTGGCAGTCGGCGCAGACCATTGGCTTATAGCCGAGCACGGGGAACCCTTCGGGAACGAGATGGGCAGCGTGTGAGAATACCAGGTTCGGGTGGTCGGCCGGCTTGGGTTGGGCGTCCAGATCGGTCCTGGTCAGGCGTTGCGTCCCGGCGTCGGCTACCACCGAGACGCGGAATTGCGGGTGTCCGTCGGGGAAGCCGCGCACGTCGCGAAGACCCGCACTCGGCATGATCTCGGTGAGCGAGCGATGGCAGCCAACGCAAAGCGCTCCTTCGCGAATCACAAGACTGCGCAGCCCGCGGTGCTCCTGATGGCATTCCGCGCACCGTGTCCGTTGGAGGCGCTGGTGTATCGGCCCGAGATCGCGTGATGCCGCCTCGATGTGGTTGCCAATCGCACCGTGGCAGGTGAGACAGGCCGGGTCCTTTACTGCGGTGAAGGCGTGCTGATGGCAGGTGGCGCAATGACTGGCGAAATAGCGGTGCTGGTTCGACAGTTCGCCCGGGTTCCACCACATCGCGACGAATCCGAGGGGCCCGACCTCAGGAGCTTCTGTCGAGCGGCTCATGACGTGTCCCAACGAATAAGCGACGATCGGAGTAGCGAGACAGAGAAGCGCGAACACCACAAACAGCGCCCAGGAGGCGCGACGCTTGCTCAGACCGGTCTCCTCCAACCTGATACGGCTTTGCGTCATCAGCCGCTGCAACGCATCGCCCATCGGTTGGACGAGCTCGACCGAGAAGGCCGCGTCAAACCCTTCGGGCGGCTCCGCCAGCACGATCTTGTAGGGGCCGATCAGAATCTCGTCGCCGGAATGGACGAGCGCGGCGGTGGTGCTCTGACCATTGACACGCAGGGGCGCATCGCCCAGCACCTCGATAAAGAGGCCGTCGGCGCGCTGCGACAGGCAAGCGGCTGAAAGATCGACGCGAAGATCGGTGAGCGACACCTCGTTTCCGGTGCCGCGACCAAACCGAATACTCGCAGCAGTCACGGTTTCGGGCTTCCGCATCACCGCGGCGCCGCGGCGGGTCAGACGCGTGACCTCAACTCGCATGCGCTTGCTTACGGTAGATGTTGCACGAAATCATGGTATTGCCCGGCAAGCACCACCACAAGATCGTCTAACGCGACCCGGGAGCATCCTACCATATCCGGATTTCCGATCCGCATGTTATTTGCGCACTACGCGAAAACGCGCGCGAATTTCGGCGATCTTCCCTCGCTAGTGCTCGGGGGAGGGTTCAGCTCTGCCCTTGGCAGCGCCTATGGGGGCAGCCTCACGGCTGTTCGGTTCAACGCCGGTTTGAGCCATGATGAACAGGTTCAGTCGCTTGCAACCCCTCGCCCTGTCTTGCAGGTGTCTTATCTACGATACACCACAGATAGTTGCACCCTCTCCCCGCAAGCCCACGGTATTCACATGTCTTGTTAATTCGTCATCCCCTGGGAACCGCGGGGATCTAGGGGTGGCCGGCACATCGCGCTGGACTCCTGGACCTCCGCTTTCGCGGCGGTGACGGAATAGGTAGGGGTCAACCGCAACAAAATGTGTGAGCCCCTAGCCCGGCGAGCGGGGAGGGGCTGGGTCAGGGGCAGCCTAAGCTCACCATAGGAAAAAGACCGAAACGACGTGCGCGAGAAGCGCAGCGAGCAGCGCAAAGGATAACGGCACGTGAAGATAGAGCCAGATGTCGATCACCGCCTTATAGCGGATGTCCCGCCTGCCGCGGCTGAGGAGCTGCGCTTTCTCGTCGAGCAAAAGCCGAACCTGACGCGTGGCCGCGGTGGCTGCGATGCCGGCCAGCGCCGCGGCGGTCGCGCAATTCGGATTGCGGCCGGAAAGCTGCCGCCAGAACGGGCCGCCGATCTCCGTCGTCTCGGTAGCACGCTCAACCAACGTCGCAGTCCTGTCGTCGAGGGCAATAGCGACGGAGCGCAACTCGTCATTCAATGCCGCGATCCGTCCGAGCATCTGCGGCATCGTGGTGCTGCCGCGGTTTTCGGTCATCAGCGGCGGATAGCGATAATAGCAGACGACGCCGAACACGCCGCTCGCGATCACCACGCACATCAACGCGTAAGCCAGCGTATGGATATTCCAGCCGAAATGAAAGCCTGTATGGAGCGTGGCGATGACGACGAGGGCCAAGCCCAGATAGACATGCGCCGACAGCCACTCGACCAGGTTTCCTTGGTTGGTCGTGTACGACCGCTTCCAATAGCCGAACGACATTAGCCACAAGATCAGTAGGGCGCCGATCGTACCGAGCGTGTAACCGGCCCAGGTGCCGCCATAACGAGACCCGTAAGGCGAATCGACGAGGTAGAGGAGGATCGAAACGACCATCGCCCCGCCGGCGATCTTCGGATAGCGGAAGCGCTCATAAACCAGAAACGACTCGTGCCGAATCGGCCTTATCCGCGCAGGTGCGGTCGCGGGAGGCGTTACGGTCATACGCGGCCCTGCCGGACGACGGAAAGGAACTGCTCGGGATCGACCCGGATCGCAGCACCCGTCGGGCACGCCCTGACGCAAGCCGGCCCACCCTCTATCCCCTTGCACATATCGCACTTGACGGCGTGCTTGCCGCCGCTCCGCTTGGCCATGCCCTCGGGCGACTTATCCTCGCCCGGCCCGCTGCCCCACCCAAACAGCAGCCAGCTGAGAAGCCCGGGCTTCTCAGCTGGTACCTCCGCCATCTGAATCACGCCGTAGGGGCAGTTGCGCTCGCAATTGCCGCAGCCGATACAGTTGTCGGCGATGAACACCTCGCCGGTCGGCGCACGGTGGATCGCGTCGGGCGGACAATCCTTCATGCAGTGGGGATCTTCGCAATGCCGGCACGAGGTCGGCACATGGATCGCGGCATAGGTCATGCCGGCCTCCCGGTTGAGGCGGCTGACCCCGTGATGGGTCTCGGCGCAGGCCTTCTCGCAATTGTCGCAGCGCACGCATAGCGATTCGTCGATCAGCAGCACGTCCGTCGCCTCGCCCAGCCCCTGCCGGGCGAAGAACTCAATCAAGTCCCCCGCATGCGACGCGATCTGCTGCTGCTGGCGCCGCTCCCGCAGGCGGGCCTCGAGCTCCGCATCGACGCTCTGGCGCATTGCCGGCGAGCGATCGAGCAGGGTTTGGAACATCCCGCGATCGATTTTGATCGCTTCCGTGGCAACCGTCGCCTTCACCGTGGCCGAGCGCGGGGCGTTTTGCAGCATGGCCATTTCGCCTACCAGATTGCCGGCTGCGACATAAGCGAAGACGGTATCCTTTCCGGCGATGCGGCGCGATACCGTCACCGAGCCCTTGCGGATCAGATAGACGGCATTGTCGTCGGTCGCCCCCTCGCGGACCAGCGTCTCCCGGTCTTCCTTGTCGGCAGGCGAGTTGGGTCTGAACTCGACGATCTCTGGCGGGTGCTCAGCGGTACGCACAATCTCGGTGAGGATCGCGTCATTGGCGTCGGTAGCGAGATAGGTTCTGATGAAGCGAATGACCGCCGCCTCGTCGATGACCCTCCTGATGTCGCGTTCGGTCCTGACGAGGCGGATCATCGTGTTGCGGTCGGCCTCGAGGAGCAAGCAAGGCGTGATCGCTACGACCGTCGCGGTGCGCCGCCGTCCGGCGATCAGTCCGATCTCGCCAAAGAACTGACCCTGCCCGAGCGCGAGCAACTGATCCGGGCGATCCGGGTGGATTTGGATCCCGACCTGTCCGTCGAGAATCGAGTACAGTGAATTGGTGAAATCGTTGCGCCTGAAGACGATGTCGCCCGGGTTCAGCTGACGGATCTCGCAGTGGATCAGGAAGTCTCGGGTCTGCAGCGGGGTCAACGGCGCGTAGAGGGGCAGCCTTTCGCGCACTGCCGTCACCAGCTCCGACACCGTCATAGACACGCCTTGGCTGTCGAGCTTTGCTTGGATCAACGGCTCATCGGCGGGTGCGATATTGCGGCCGAGGATATATTCGACGACCTCGTAACCTTGGTTGAGGCATTGCTTGATCAGCGGATAGCCCGCCAGCGCCCCGATGATATAGAGCCCCGGCACCTGCGATTCGTAGGTTTCGGAGACATTGGGAAAGGCAGTGGGGCTGTCGCTCGGGAACACGATGCCGCAGGACTCCACGAACCTTCGCGGCGGCAGGGCGCCGATACGCGCGATGATGCGATCGCATTTGACGCGGGTCTCGCCCTCCGGCATGTCGAGCACCAGGTAACTCGGTTCGATCCGCTTCGGCTCGGCGTTGAAGAATGCCGCGATGTCGCCGCGGTTGATCGCCGACTGAATTAGCGCCGCATTCGCCGGCTTGGCGTAAGGAAAGTCGGCGGTACGGTTGATGACCGAGACGTTATTATTGACGGAGAGCCCCAGGGCGTTCTCGATTCCGGCGTCGCCGGTGCCGATGACGACGATCTCCTCGCCCTGGTATTCGTCGGGATCGTCGAGCTGATATTGGACGAAAGGACGATCGGCGTCGGGGATGGTTAGATCGGCACCGGGGATGGTCAGCCGGCGCAGGTTGCCCTGGACTCCGATGGCGAGAACGACATATTCCGCGGTCAGCTTTTCGCCACCGGCGAGCCCGATCTCGAAGTTGCCGCGCTGACCCTTGACCGACGTCACCTCGGTGTTGAGCCGCGAATTAACGTGGGCGCTCGCAACCCCAGCCTCCCAACTCTCGATTACTTCCTCCCGAGATTCTTCCTTGAAATCGAGATCGCTGCGTCGCGGTAGAATCTCGGGAGCCGCCATCACATGCTTGCGCTTCTGGTATTTGAAGATCGTATCGTTCAAATGGGGCGCACGCTCTATGAGAATGTGCGTCTTCCCTTCCTGTGCGGCACGGGCGGCCGCGCTCAGTCCGGCGGGCCCTGATCCAACGATCGCGATTGTGTAATCCGTAGCCATTGGTCGCCCCCAGCTTCTGCGCCCTGCCGTTGCCCCCTCTCGGAGTGCCCTGGTTCGGGCGCGGACTTCTGCGCCGGCGTTTGATGCCAACTCTATCAACCGGAGAGGCTGAAAGATAGCGGTTCTCCCCGGGACTCAAGCCCAGCTCGCGGGGGTGCGCTCGTCGCTGCGAGCGCGCGCTCGAGATCCTCGCGTTTTTCGGCAACCGGCTGCTGCCCCGCGCCGACCCTCCCGCGTCGAGCCTCTCTTACGCCAACCGCAGGCGCACCGAGATCGCCCGCGCGCTCGCTGCGCAACCAAAGCTTCTGATGCTCGACGAGCCGACGCCTGGGGCGAACCCGGCCGAGACGTTGGAGCTTGCCGGCCGGATCAAGAGCTTGAACCGGCAAGGGTTGACGATGCTATTGATCGAGCAAAAGCTCGATGTCGGCGCGACGCCAGCCGACAAGGTCGTCGTGCTCGATCACGGCGAAAAGATCGCCGAAGGTCCGCCCGATGTCGTGCGCCGCGACGAGGAGGTGATCAGCGCCTATCTCGGCCGGAGCGCGGTCTTGCAGAGCTGATGACGCGTCCGCCGGGGGCGAATCAACGAAAATTGTGTTTCGCCACAAGACAACCTATCGCGAGCGCTGAAGGAGTTCCAGGCGGAGGTCGCACTCGCGGTCGGACTTGCGGCGAAGGACCCCGCTAACTCCCGCTGGGCGCGGGAAGTAGCAGTCGGTCATAACCAGGTCGCCGCGCCTCAGACTCAGGGCGATCTTGGCAGGCGCCCTGGCAGCAGGAGCTCGCCGGCAACCATAACCGGATCGGCGGCGTCCTGGAGGTTCAAGGGGACCTGCCGGGAGTTCGAAGCTGAGCTGGCGATCACGACCCGGCTGGCGGAGAAGGACCCCGCGAACGCCAGCTGGCAGCGCGAGATTGCAGTTAGCCATAGCCGGGTGCGCTATGTGCTGGGTGATCTAACGGGCGCGCAGAACGAATTTCAGTGTTCGTGGGCCATCACGTCACGGCTGGTGGCGAAGGATCCGAGCGATGCCGGCTGGCAGCAGGATCTAGTCGAGCTACATCGCGCGAGAGCGCGACGCGGCGAAGGCAGCGGGCGACAATGCGGGGAACCGCGAGGATTGCGAAGCTTGCGCCGGGGCTGCCGAGCCGATGGCATCGCAAGGCTCTCCCAACAAGAAGCTCGCCGAATTGACCGCCTGCTGCCGGTCGCAATTAACCGAGACCGGGAGCAGCAACGGGCGGGCCGACGCCAGTCCGGCGTCCTC
Organism: Allostellaceae bacterium; assembly: GCA_035272665.1. Classification (GTDB taxonomy): domain Bacteria; phylum Pseudomonadota; class Alphaproteobacteria; order ATCC43930; family CGMCC-115725; genus AP-15. Next base: position 20,935 of record DATEQL010000568.1, on the reverse strand, counting down.
GCTCTGAAGCCGAGCCACTCGCGGCGGCGCCATCGTTACCTAACCTGGATCTCGCCGAGATGGCGCTAGATCCGGCCTTCCGCCGGGATGACGATGGGTGTTGCGGGTTTCACGCATCATGGTGAGCGCGCCGCGCGCTGGAGATCTCCCAAGAAAATCTTCGAACACCCACGCCTGCCGCCCGCAACCGCCTTTTCGCGAGGCTTGATTGCGTACTTGACAATTTTAGTCTTGATGTGGTATCAGTACGTGACAAATATTGGATCCTAAGGAGGCAGCATCGATGCCGGTGTTAGCACAAATACGGCAAAAGATCGCGGAGAGAGCGGCCCGACTCAGGCTGACGGGGATCTGCTTGCATTTATCTCAATTAGCGCCAAGACGGCAGCGGACGGACGGGGCGGAACCCTGCGCCATGGATTTAAACTAGAGGAGACCGAGCCAAGCCTGAATCGCGCGTGCAATATCAGGTGGAGCGGACCTCGGAGGGCCACTTCGTGAAGGGCCAATCCGACAACCCCGCCGACGAGCCGCCAGGATGCCGGAGTCACGCCTCGACGTCGCCGAGACTCTGCTCGACGGCGACGTCGAGGAGCTGACCCGGGCCAGGGTGATCAGCAGGGCCATCGGCCCGTGCTCGTCATATCGCCAGGCGCCTTCAATCGGCTGACAAAGGTGCCGATCGTGCTGCCGATTACATGCCGTTTCATTACGCGGCGAGAAAATTTGATCGGCGACGACGGCACCCTCACTCGCCTCGCTGCACTCGGCACGCTCTCCCGCACTGCGGGAGCGGGGGGGACCCAGCCCGCGGGCTGGGTGGGTGAGGGTGTCTCCGACTCTAAGCCCGGCGTGGTGTCGGTTCGCCTCCGGCAAAATAACACATAATCAATTCTTTAATTGACAATTATCGGCGGCTCTGCTAAAAGGGCGGATATTCCGCTCTGGCAAGACGGCGGCAGGTGACCGCGACGGCTTGCTGCCAGTTGTCGCCGGCCGGATCTCTCGCCGCGAGCTGGGTCCTGACCTCCAATTCTGCGCGGAATTCTGATAAGGCACCGGCGAGGTGGTGTTGCGCCCGCAATATTTCACCCACCAATTGGTGGCTAATAGCGAGGTTCAGCTGCGAATGCTATCCGAGTTCTGCGAACATAGGTAGCATGTGGAACAGCACCGATTGGGAGGACCGCGGCCACTTGAGAAGTTGGAGATCGACATCCATGGCGATGTCGTTGATGTTGTCATGGGCTGAGAGGTTTGAAGCTTAAGGCATCTTGCCCGCAACACGACATCGAGGACAAAAGGCGCTAGCCGTTGAATGCTTCGGGGTGGAGACCAGGGAGTGTGCATGCCGGATGACGACGACAGTTGGCTGGAGCAGGCGCGCTCTCATGCCGCCGCGGGCGATCACCTGCTCGCCTATGACCTGGCTATGCGCGGGCTCGACGAACATCCTCAAGATCCCGCGCTCAAGCACGCGGCAGTACTCGCTCTCGCGCGTTCGGGCGCCACCGCGAAGGCAAGCGAGCGCTATCTGGAGTTCGGTCTCGGCGACGTGCCTCGAACCGGCATCTCTGCATCTCTTTACACCGACATCGCATCCCTCGGCGCCCGCATCGCCAAGGACCTCGCCCTTGCGGCAAGCACAGAAAACCGCCGAGAACTCCTTACTGAAGCCGCCACCCGGTACCACAAGATCTTCGACGAGACCGGCGACTATTATCCGGGCGTGAACGCAGCCACCCTTGCTCTGCTGGCAGGATACGCCCCGGAGGCAAGGGCCCTTGCGGCTTCGGTCAGGACAATTTGCAAACGCCGGATCGGCGAAGGCCTGGAACGCGGCTACTACGTCTGGGCGACATTGGCCGAAGCGAACCTGATCGCCGATGACGAGGCTGCTGCGGCCGAGGCCCTCGCGCAGGCGAGGGGGGCCGCCGATGCCAAGCCCGACGCATTGGCGACGACTCGAAAGCAGTTGCGAGTGCTGTGTGCTGCAGCCGGAGTGCCGCCGTCGCTTCTCGACACATTGCGTCCCGCCACCGTCTTTCATTACGCGGGCCATCTGATCGGAGGGCGGCTCAGCGAAACGCAAGCCGCAGCACTGGAGCCGCGCATTGATGCCGTGCTGTCTGGAAACCAGGCGGGGGTGGGGTTCGGCTCGCTCGCGTCCGGAGCCGATATCGTCATCGCCGAAGCGCTGCTGAGGCGCGGCGCCGATCTCGAGCTCGTGTTCCCGTTTCGACTGGACGAGTTCTGCGAAATCTCGGTTCGACCGGCCGGCAAATCCTGGATCGAGCGGTTTGAGCGCTGCCTTGCCAGAGCCCGCTCCAGGACCTTTGCGACCGACGATTCCTATCTAGGCGACGAATACCTGTTTACTTATACGACCTGGTTGGGAATCGGATTGGCGCTTCAGCGCGCGCAATCGCTGGACACAGAGGCGAGGCGACTGGCGATCTGGGATGGCGGTGGTGCGGGCGGCCAACTCGGCGCCGCCGGCACCGCGGTCGATATCGGCCTTTGGCATTCACTCGGGTTGCCCGCGGACGTCCTGACGCCGGACGGCGCGGTCATCGATCCGGCGCTCGCTCCTGCCCCGGCCTCGAAATGGATCGAGGCGCCGAGAGGGCGCGTGCTGCGGGCAATGTTGTTCGGCGATATCAAGGGGTTCAGCAAGCTCACCGAAAAGCAACTCCCCGTGTTCGCCGACAAGATTCTGGGTGCGATCGCCCGAACTCTCGAGGGCTACGGCTCGGCGATCGATTTCCGCAACACCTGGGGCGATGGGCTCTACGTGGTCATCAAGGACGCCGAAACCGCAGCGGACTGCGCGCTCGAACTGCAAAGGACCATCTCCGAACTGCCACTGGCCTCTCTCGAACTGCCGTCGACGCTCGGCCTGCGATTGGGCGGCCATTTCGGCCCGGTGTTCCCGCTTTTTGACCCGGTCCTGAAGCAGATGGCTTTTATGGGCAGCCATGTCAGCCGGACGGCCCGGATCGAGCCGGTGACGCCGGAAGGGATGGTGTATGTGACCGACGCCTTCGCCGCGGCCCTTGCCGCGACCCGGCAGCCTCGCTTCGTATGCAATTACATGGGCGTAGTGCCGGCGGCCAAGAACTATGGCTCGATGCGCATGTTCGCGCTGTCGCGGCGTACGACGGGGCCGGTTTGAAGCGACGCAATCTCTTAGTGCGCGCCATGGCAAAAGTCGAGGTTGGGCTTGGGTTGGCGATAGTGTCGCATAGGTTCGGGGACGATGGCCGTTCCGTAGTGTGGGCCGCCGGGGCGGGCCGGCGGACTGGGCTTCTCCTGCCTGGCCCGCGGGTCTGCGCAACACTCGGATACGGATACCGTAGGTGGATAGATTGACGGTGAGCGATCCATTCCTGTTCGTCAGTCATGTCAGTGAGGATCGCGTGAAGGCGATGGAAATCGTCGCGGAACTCGAACGGCGGAATCTACGTTGCTGGATCGCGCCCCGCGACGTGCAGCCCGGGCATCCTTATGACGACGAGATCAGCGCGGCAATCGAGGGATGCTGCGCGATGCTGCTGGTGTTTTCGGATCAGTGCAACGAAAGCGAGTATATCCGACGCGAGGTGACGGTCGCGGGAGAGTGTCGAAAGCTGGTGATTCCCTTCCGCATCGAGGATGCGCAGCCGAAGCGCGGGCTGCGGGTGAGGCTGGCTGATCTTCATTGGATCGATGGTTTCGTCGCGCGCCAACAAGCGCTCGATGCGGTGGCGCAGGTCCTGGGTTTGAGCGCGACCACAACGCGTCAGCCAGCCAGCGGAGAGCCCGCGAGCAAGGATGCCGGCGCTTGGCGGGAACGATCCGGCGGGAACTCCAGCTTCGGCCACTCTTCGGAAGTTGACAAATCGACGACAATCTCCGACCAGGTCCAGACCGTCGGCACCGCGCGGGTGGCTTCCGCAGGTCGCGACATCAGCCCATCTTCGGCGCCCGCCCGATCCAGCGAGGAGGGCGATGCGAGCCGAGCGGCGGCCCGAGCTTCCGCGAAAGAACCTGCCCTATCGTCGAAACGTCGTCCGATCTTGTGGGCCGCGCTGGCTGCCGCCGGGTTGGCGGCATTAGTGGCCGCATTAATAGTCGTCCGGGGGACGATTCCGCCGCTATCGACCGAAAAATTGCGCACTCAGCTCGCCGCCGCGACAGCCGAATTTAGCTGCGCATCGCTGGATTACTCGGTCGCTCCCGACTCCTCTGTGCGCCTATCCGGATTTGCGGCAACCCCGGGCGATATCGATCGCCTGCGCAGCACCATCGACCGCATCGGCGGGATCGGCAAGGTTGTCTTCGACGTCGGCCTTCGGAGCTGGCCTTATTGCGAGGCGATGGCCCTCTTGCAGCCGTTGGTAAAACGTACGCCGGCCCCTGCGCCCAGCCTTGCGCTGGCGCCTCCGGGCACGGGAGCGCATATCGGTGACGCTTTGGTCATCGACATTCGAGCTCCGAGCTTCGACGGGTACATGTATGTCGATTATTTCGCCGACGCCGAAGGACATGTTATCCATCTGCTCCCAAACAACCAAGACAGTTCTATTTTCAAGCCGCAAGGAGCCCATTTGGTACTCGGGAATAATCCGGGCGCGCGATGTTGGACTCTCGCCGGTAACGCGGGCGAGCAGCAGCTCGTGACGCTTGTCGCGGCGACAAAGGCACTGTTCCGTGACCCGCGACCCGAGCAGGAAAATGCCCGAGATTACCTGCCGAGCCTCACTGACGCGATCAATAACCTGCCCAAAAATAGTAGCGATGCCGCTGCGTCGTTGTTCTTTCAGCTGCTCGATCCGGCGCCTTCCGCCTCCGGGCGGCAAGAATGCCGTTAGCGCTGTCGTGCATTCAGCTTCCGAGATTGACGACGACGCGCCGGGTTAGCCGGCTCGGACGACCCTTTGCCGGCGGTCTGCAATCTCAATGGCGACACTCCGACCTCTTGGACCAGATAGTCTTTGATGGCCTGCGTGCAGCGGCACGACAGAGCGGCATTGACCTGAGGGTTCCCCGCCGCGTCGCTATGTCCCTCGATCAGGAAGGCCCTCTGATTGGCGAGCTCATGGTTGAGGGCGTGCGCAGGGTCTACGCCGATTCGGGCGTGATCTGAGCCGATCCGAAGGTAAATTGAATCGTATTAAAGGTAATCGCTGCAGCCGGCTCCGTGGTCGCTTGCGCACGCGACGTCGCCCCGCCGCCTGCTCGGGCCTTGGGCTTGCTCGGCGCCGCCGATACAGATGCGCCGTGCACATTTGGGTTCTCGTTGGCGCCGGGAACGGTGCCGAGGGTGGGGAGCCCTTGGCGCACGCCGAGCCCCTCTCGGCAGAATGGGCATGCGCCGCATAATCAAAGAAGACCATATTGACCCAAATTTCCTCAGGAATCGACAAGGGAGAACCAAAATAATCAATGAACAGTTTTCCGGTACTAGCAATTGATCAATTGATCCGTATCCATCGTTGAATTTCACCGTCCACATCGGCCCTTAATAGTCCAATATGGCGGAAGCTCAGATCACAAACGGCTATCCGTCCCGATGCACCATCGTTGACAGAATGCACTGGTTGCCCGACGGAAATTTTCGCGCCACTGCCCACCTCATACTCTTCTGTATGCTGTTCTCTTTTCCACTCCGGTACTTCGCTCGGGTGCCAATCTCGAACAAATTGAGGCCCCCAAATCCCAAATCTCGGCCTGGCCGGGATCATCTGCCCGATGATCGATACTCTTGCATCGCCCATGACGTGGCCAACCCAACTCCGAAAATTGCCAATGCTGTCATTTCCCGCTGGATACAACTCCGAAAGCCTCGCTGCCATACGTGCGATGGTAATCCCGCTTGCGGCAACAGGGCGACAAATTATCCCGAACCTTCGCCAGTTCATCGAAGGGACGATCAGTTCGTTCCAATGCCAGCTGAAGGCATTGTCACCTTTAGGAATCTGGCGCAAGGACAAGTTGCATCGATGGTGCGCGAAGCAGCGGCTTGCGATCTGTGTCACGCGACAACTTCCCGCAATGGTCGTTTAACGTGACAAGGCGCAATGTCGCAGCACTCCGGGTAGCGGCAGGCCACCGTGCGGTCTGAGCGCCTGGTGCATCGCGGCTGCCGCCGATGACGTTCGTCGCACCGCAGGGAGCGTAGGGCGCGCTTGACCGATCGCCAACCTTTGGCGCACAATCGACCCTCTCCGAAGTTGGAAAAAGAACGAAATATCCGGCGCGATGGCGCGACGGATAGAGCCCGGCAGGGAGCAACGATGCAAAACGGCAGGGATGGCGGCGCCCAAAAGATCATGCTGACGGCCGAAGGGTACCGGCTCGATCAGACAGGGCACGGTGCGTCGTGGCGGCGCTGGGGGCCCTATGTCAGCGAGCGGCAATGGGGCACCGTTCGCGAGGATTACAGCGAATACGGCACAGCCTGGGACTACTTCCCGCATGATCAGGCGCGCAGCCGCGCCTATCGCTGGGGAGAAGACGGGATCGCCGGCTTTTGCGACCGCCATCAATGGCTGTGTCTCGGCCTCGGGCTGTGGAATGGGCGTGATCCGATCCTCAAGGAGCGTCTGTTCGGATTGACCAATTCCGAAGGGAACCACGGCGAGGATGTCAAGGAGATCTACTATTACTTGGACTGCACCCCGACCCACTCCTATCAGCGGATGTTGTACCGCTACCCCCAGGAGGCCTATCCCTATTCGCTACTTGTCGAGGAGAATCGGCGCCGCGGACCCCACGATCCGGAGTTCGAGATCACCGATACCGGGGTCTTCGAGAATTCCCGCTATTTCGACGTCGAGGTCGAATACGCGAAGGCCGAGCCGGACAACATCCTGATGTTGGTGACGGTGCACAACCGTGGCAGTGCACCCGCAACCATCGATATCCTGCCGCACATCTGGTTTCGCAACCTCTGGTCGTGGAGCCCCATTTCCAAGAAGCCGCGGCTAGTCGGGGTCCGCGGTGCGCGGATCCGGGTCGAGCATCTCCATTTGCCGCCGATGAAACTGCTTTGCGACGGCGCGCCCGAACTCTTGTTCTGCGAAAACGAAACCAACTCCCGCCGGCTATTCGGTCTTGCCGGGAACGGGTACTTCAAAGACGGCATCAACGATTTCATCGTTAGCGGCAGCCGTGCCGCGGTCAATCCGTACCCGGTCGGCACGAAGGCCGCGGCGCACTACCATTTCGAGGTGCCGGCGCGGGGTTCCGTGGCAGTGCGGGTGCGGCTCCAGCCGGACGATGACGATTCCCGCTTTGAAGATTTCGACAGCGTAATGAAACGTCGCCGGCACGAGGCGGACGAGTTCCACGAGGCGATCAGCAAAGACGTAGCGGACGGCGACCCCCGGCTCGTGCAACGTCAGGCGCTCGCCGGCATGCTATGGACCAAACAGTTCTACCACATCGATATGCGGGTTTGGCTGAAGGGCGATCCTCTGCAGCCCCCGGCCTCCCGGTCGCGGCTGCACGTGCGCAACGCCGACTGGCCGCACCTGTACAACGAGCAGATCATGTCCATGCCGGACAAATGGGAATACCCGTGGTATGCGGCATGGGACCTCGCCTTTCATTGCGTCGTGTTTGCGTTGATCGATCCGGCCTACGCCAAGGAGCAGCTCGTGCTGCTGACCCGCGAATGGTACATGCACCCTAACGGCCAGCTACCCGCTTACGAGTGGGCCTGGGGCGACGTCAACCCGCCAGTGCACGCCTGGGCGGCGTGGAGCGTCTATTCGATGGACCGCGAGACGAATGGCGGAAGAGGCGACCGCCATTTTCTTGAGCGCGTCTTCCATAAGCTGATGCTGAACTTCACCTGGTGGGTCAACCGCAAGGACGCCGAAGGGCGCAACATTTTCCAGGGCGGGTTCCTCGGGCTCGACAATATCGGGATCTTCGACCGCAGCGCGCCGCTGCCGACTGGCGGCTACATCAACCAATCGGACGGCACCGCCTGGGTGGCGATGTACACGCTGAACCTGTTGCGCATCTCGCTCGAACTCGGCCTCGAAGACCCGGTCTACGAGGACATCGCCGTCAAGTTCTTCGAACATTTCCTCTACATCGCCGAGGCCATGACCAATATCGGCGGCGCCGGCATCGGCTTGTGGGACGAGCAGGACGAGTTCTACTACGATGTCCTACAGCTGCCCGACGGCGAGCGGATCCCGCTGCGAGTGCGCTCGATGGTCGGGCTGATCCCGATCTTTGCCGTCGAGGTGCTCGAGGGCTCGGTCTTCCGGGAGCTGAAAGAATTCGCCGATCATACGCGCTGGTTTCTTGACAACCGCCCGGACCTGGCGGGCCTGGTGTCGCGCTGGCACGAGGTCAGCGGGGGCGAGGACCATCTGATGTCGCTGTTGCGCGGCCATCGCCTGAAATGCCTGCTGCGCCGTATGCTCGACGAAGACGAGTTCCTGTCGGATTACGGCATCCGCGCCCTGTCCAAGCACCACGAGAAGCACCCCTTCAGGTTCGAACACGCAGGACAGCAATACGGGGTGAGCTACCTGCCGGGCGAGTCGACGTCCGGCGTTTTCGGGGGCAACTCGAACTGGCGCGGTCCGATCTGGATGCCGGTCAATTTCCTGTTGATCGAATCATTGGGGCGCTTCCACCGCTATTATGGCCCCGACTTCAAGGTCGAGTGCCCGACCAGGTCGGGCGTCTACATGAATTTGAACCAGGTCGCGGCCGAGCTGTCGCGCCGCCTAGCCCGCCTGTTTCTGCGCGACGAAAACGGCCACCGTCCGGTCCTCGGCTCGTCGCCGCTCTTCCGCAACGATCCGGACTTCCGTGAGAACCCGCTCTTTTACGAATATTTTCATGGCGACACCGGCGCTGGTCTCGGCGCCTCACACCAGACCGGCTGGACGGGGCTCATCGCGCTGCTGTTGCGGCCGCGACCGCGCGCTGGCGCCGGCGTGCTGCCCGCGGCCGTCGCGGAACCGGAAGCGCGACGAGGTAACCTTGGATCCACGAATCTATCTCGTTCATCAACAGCCCCTCGCCCAGCGCCTTGACGTGGTCGGTCCATTTGGCCACGGCCGCGGGGGTGGCCTCGATCCGCGTTAGGGCGGCCGCGCGCAAAGCGGATCAGCCCGGTCACCCACTCGACACTGTATTCGGCGGCGCGCGGAAAGTTGCTGAGCCCGGCATGCGGACCCATCACCATCAGCGAATCATGCTGTTCAGGAATTCTGCCCGCCTCAGTCGAGGTGATAGAGCCGCTTCGCCGTGCCGCTGTAGAGGGCGAGCTTCTCGCTCTGAGAGCATCCGGCGGTGATGCGCTTGAACGCGTTCCACAATACCGCGTAGCCGGTACCCACCTTGTCGACCGGAAAATTGCTTTCGAAATTGCAGCGATCCGCGCCGAACAACTCGATGCAGGGGTCGACATAGGGCCGCCAGGCCGTGGCCCAGGCTTCAGAATTCGGCGGCGCCGGAAGTTCGCGGAAATTGAGCGCGGCGCCGCGGTTCAGCATGCCGCCGAGCTTAACGGAGACGTTCGGGCACGTGGCCAATTCCGCCATGCTGGCCCGCCATGCGGCATGGACCTCATCCTTCTTGCCGGCATAGGCCCCATAGCCGAGCACGCCGCCGACATGGCACATCACGATCGTCGCCTGCGGTACCGCCCGCGCCAAGGCAATCACATCGGCGAGCTGCGGATGGTAGCACCAGGCGTCGAGCGCCAGCCCGTGCGCGGCGAGACGCGCCACCCCGGTGCGGATTTCAGGCCGGGCGTACATATGGGGCGCCGAATCCGGGCGGCTGTTGCCGATGGTCGGATCGGCATCGTAACCGACGGAATAGCGCACGCCCTTGAGGCGGCTACCGCCGGCACGGATCAGCGCAAGTACCGGCTCGACCCGGTCGCCCAGCGCGAGATCGGCGTAGCCGACGATGCCTTGCGCCACCTTGATCGGGCCGTAGCCGCCGCTCGCGCTCATCGCGGCGACGCCGGCGACGAACTCGGTCTCGCCAAACGGGGCGCATCTCGATCGGCCCGGCGGCGCGATACATCGAGCGACATTCCTCGAAGACGGTGGCGACGATGTTGTGGCCGGTGTTGAGGTCGGCGAGCAGTTCCGGCAGCAGATAGGTCCAGCCGCCGCGGTCCCACAAATGATGATGCGTATCGATGATCGGCAGCTCCGGTTCGAGGATCGGCTCCTTCTCTTGTTTTGCCAGCCACGCATCGTCGGGCTTGCCGCTGTGGGCCGAACCGACCTGGCTGGACGGATTGCGCCATGGGGAGGCTCCTATTCAACCGACATTGCCCGGATTCCCAGGTTCCTGATCACTATCGTCCCGCGTTTGCCGCCTCGCGGCAAAGCGTTTCGTCCGTGACGGTACGCCCGGCGCGCTCGAAGCTGTGAGCCGGTCCGAGGCGAAGGCTCGCGCCGGGGCGCTGAGCACCAATATCAAGAGCGCAGTCCCTGAGGCGAAATCGGGCCTGATTAAGCGCCGACCTTTCGGAGCCACAAGGATCGGATGACTCCTGTCTCCGTGAGCAGCGGGTCGCCCCTTCGTTAACATTACTTCATCGGCGACGACTACCTTCAGATGCGGGTTGAGAATTTCCACCTATCCGAATAAATTAATGCCGATTATGAGCGCGCCGATTTTTATCAGTTATTCCTCCGCAGACCGGAGTATCGCCCAGACAGTCTGCGAGGCGCTGGAGAACCGCGGCTTCAACTGCTGGATCTCGTGCCGAGACATCGGCCCAGGCGAAAATTTTCAAGTATCCATCGTGCGCGCGATTCGTGCAGCGAAGGTGATGGTGCTAGTATTTTCGGCCAACTCCAATAATTCGGAGGAGATCAAGAAGGAGCTCGTACTGGCCGGCAGGAGTCAACTCATCGTGATCCCCGTGCGTGTCGAAGATGTCACCCCGGATGAGGCATTTGCGTATGAACTCGCTACTCGGCAGTGGATCGATCTCTTTGCGGATTGGGAAAGTGCGATCCAGCGTTTAGTTCGCCAGCTTGCCGCGGTGGGGGACATCACCGTCGGTCCGGCGGCGGAACCTTTGGAAAAGGTAAGAGACGGTTCCGATACGACCAAAAAGGCACCTTCTGAGAGCGGAACTGCGTCGTTCCGGTCCAGGCCCGATAGCGCGACACCGGCCCGCGCACGCTATGGCGGGCCTCACTATTTTGCATTTGCGGCACTCATCCTTTTTCTTGGAGTTGCGGGCGCCGCTGCCTGGTATTGGATCGGGGTACCCACTGGAGGTGCCCCAGTGACGAGGCAAACCGCATCAGTTTCAGGTGCCGATAGGTCATTAATCGACATACTTTCGGAGCGGTTTGCCTCGGCAATGCCAATACTCGATCAGCAATGGAGACAGGATCAGGCCCGCATGTACGAATCTGCTCGCGCACACAAGGCGCAGGCAGTTTCGCTACAGCCCCCAGGGTCTTGGCGGTCGGCGGGTCGGCCCGACGCCGACAACGCCGAAGAGGCAGCACTTGAACAATGTCAAGTCGTCTTTGGCAAGCCCTGTATATTGCTGGCCGTTGACAAGGATGTGACGACACCCCCGACGGACGGTAAATGGAAACCGCGAGACATGCCTCGGGCGCGATATGCTGGTGATTTCGATCCGGGACAAATACCGGGGTTGGGCCCGGGAAACCGCAACCGGCTTGATATCGTTGATTACCGTTCGGCCCGAGGTCCGAAAGCGGCAGTCTATTTACCTGATGGTGGCCGCGTGTTCACGATTACCGAGGCCGTGACTCAGCGCGCGGCCGAGGAGCGGGCGCTCAAAGCGTGCAATGACGAAGCAACTCTAAACAAGTCGTACGGAACTTGTCTGCTCTATGCCGTCGCTGATCGTGTCGTATTGCCGCTTCGCCTGAAAGAGCCACTGACCGCGCCAATGCTGCGCGAAATCCTTTCCGCCCGCCGCGCCTCGGCTGTGCCCACCCTAGACGAGAAATCGAGAGCAGTCGTGGCGCGCGAGTATGAAGATGAGACTCTCCACAAGGCTCAGGCGGCCTCATCAAACCCTTCTGGGACCTGGCATGCATCAAATCGGCCTACGATCACAAATGCCCAAGATTCTGCGCTCGAAAACTGTCAGGTCTACTACGGTGGGCCATGTATATTATTGGCAACGGACAACGAGGTTGAGCCGACCCCGGGAGATGGCAAGTGGCTCGCGCATGACATGCCGCGCGCTACCTACGCCGGTAGCTATGATCCCGAGCAAATTCCCGGTGTGGTACCGGCAACGCGCGCACGCGGCGACATCCTCTCCTATAGCTCGGCACCGGGCCCGAAGGCTGCTGCACTTCATCTCGTTGGCGCTCAGGGCGGCAGCCGACTATTCATAGTCACGAAGGCGGCCAGCCAGCATGCAGCCGAGGAGCAGGCGCTGAAGGCGTGCAATGATGATCCTATTAAGATCGTGCAGCGTCCCTGTTTTTTGTATGCCGTCGGCAACGAGGTGGTGCTGCCCCGTCGGCTCAGGGAACCACTGACAGCAGGGGCCAATCAATGAGTACGCTTCAGAAAACTTCTCAATCACAAGTCCGCCTGACCTTACCAGGAAGCGGCTAAAGATAGACAGTAACTTTTTCCGCTGAGGTCGTCATATTCTCAGTCTCGTGGTTATCAGCCTCAATTCAAAGATTAACGATAATGGATGATCACCCACACTGGCCACCAACCCCAACCATCATCCAGCCTAGCCCCGCGAGCCAGCATCGCGCGTGCAGCGTTTTTAAAAAGCGCTCGATGTCTGTGCCGTCTTTTACGAGGAGGTAAACATGAACCCCACCCGATCCTGGAAACTCCTCGCCGGTGTTGGCGTGGAATAGGCCGGCGCTGGTCGAGGCGCGTTCTACCCGCGCAACGGCCACCAGCTCGGGGAGTATTGACACGAGCGTGGACCAGAAGCCGCCGCGCTCGGCGAGCCTTGCCGCAACGACGGGCGGCATAGCTTTGATGTCGAAGTCGAGCAGCGCGGGCGCCGGCTCTCCGGGTCGATAAACGATGTAATCCTGAGTGCGGGCAATAATTCCTGGGGGGGTGGCGCCGCTCAGTCGATTTTGGGTTACGACCCCGACCTGGTCAGGCAAATCCCCTCGCAGCGAGCCGGTAGCGAGGGCCTCGTTTGATTTGAGCACGCTGATCTCCCACATGCTCGTGAACTCGAGCCGTCGCGCAGTGCCGGCCGTCATGACGCAAGCACTGCCATCGCTTTTTAGCGATCCATCCTTGTCGAGATAGATTTGCTTGGTCAGGGGCCCATCGCTCTTCGCGAAGATGGTGATTTGCAGTGCGCTCATGCCGGCGCACCTCCCAGACCGCTAACGGCGTCGGGGTGCGCCGAGCGCACGAGCGCGGCGACGGCCGCGCTGAACCGATCGGTCAGTTCGCGAGATCGCCATTCGAGGACAGGCACGTAGAGGGCCGTGCCGCTGGCGTCGCGTTTCTGTTGGCCTTCATGGCCAAGTTGTGGTGTGGCAGGCAGCGTTGCCCAAGGAGCGTTCTTGCCGAGCAGAACCGAGATGTCATGGATCACGAGCCTGATCGGTAACTCGATGGCAGCGAAGCCGCGCAACCCGCCTTTCAGGAGTGGCCGGTAGCGGCGCAGCAGCATGCGTCGCGGCAGTGCCGGCTTGTCGCGCCAGCCAGCAGCGTGCGCCGCTCCTTCGGTATTCGGGCTAAATCTGCGGGTGGTGATGTTGCCTTTGGCCTCGGCCGCGACCGCCGAGCGCCCCGGGATCGCTTCGTTCGGGCATGGCTCAACGCGCCGGGGCTTTCGCCAGGCCTGATTGCGGGCGCCGCGGTCTTCGCGATGGTGCCCTCGGCTCTATGCGGGCTTGATGTCTCCGGTGCGGCGTCGGGGCGGGCACTGAAAACTCGCCCATCTTCGTTGCGCCCCGGGTCAGCTCCTCATAATGCTGCCGCAGCGCCTGCTTGGAGGCGATCCAGGTGGCCCCTAGTGGTAGTGGTAGGCTTCTGACGCTTGGCACCCTAGCGATCCAAGCCGCTGAGCCGCGAGCGGCGGCTAAGCAGAGTCGCTTCCGTTAGGAGGTGTCCACTAGCTTGCCGGCGGGGATGTAGCCGCATTCGAGCAGGTAATATGTGCGCCGCTCAGTCTCGTCGATGAATTCGGCAATCGGTTTGACCCCACGGAGAAAATCACGGGAAAGCGAGCTCTCGTTGCCGTTCGGCGAGACAGAATTGGTGTTCATCGCAAAAGCTCGTGTCTGTTGTCGGCTACTCGAGCTTTTGCGGAATGAATGGTACCGAATCAAACCGGATATTTCCCGGATTGTAATCCGGGTTCGGATCCTGGTTTGCTACTTGTACGGGTTTTTTGCTTGCAATCGCGCAAGCTTGGCCCAATGCTCTTGCGAATGCTATCGTCTTGACGCTTGGGCCCGTGCTCCGCGAGCTTAATATTCACCATGTGTGCGAGCGCTGTCACCCGACCATAGCCGCGCTTCGGTCCGCGTCCGCTGTTAAGGATTTCTTCGGCCAGCTGCCAGGCAATTTGACCAACGCTCTTTTCGCCACCCTTGGGGCCGGGCGTAATTGCATAGGGTGGCGGCTTGACAATGCCTTGCGCGGTGTCGGCTTCAGGCAGCACCGGCTGATGCTTAGGCGGTGATGATCCTCCCGGTGCAGCGGTCCTGAGCTCAACCAGTTCGTCCGGCAAAGGCCAGCCCAGGGATGCTGCCCAGCCAACAAACCTTCGGAGGTCAACTATCGGGTCCTCGTCGTAATATCGAATCGCTAAAATGTTCAGAGGTCCGAGGATTTGGAGGTTGCGCTCCGCCAAAAAGAGGCGGTCGAGAAATTCCTCGCCCTCATCAAACCGTTTTCCATTCATCCAGGCGTGCGGGTTCAACCTCAATTTCTCAGGAGCGATGTTCAGCGAGAGGGCTACGGCCTCAACTAGCCTCACACCTCGCACATGCTTCCATTTTTGCCAGCGAGGCGTCCTGCTCTCATTCGATACACCACCTTTGGGAAGAGCGTGCATTTAGAATAAGCGCCCAAGCGGGGACGACAGGAGTGCGATCCGTCGCATCGCGATTTCCCCTAGGGGGTGAGGGCGGGATTGCAGGTAGCGCTGCCGCTACTGCTTGACATTTTGTGGATATCCCAGGCTCGGTCGATCGCGCGCTGGGACTGGTAGCGGGTCTTCCATCCTTCCCCTCCCGACTGCCCTTGTCGCGTTCTTGTCGCAGGGAATTTTCGCGAACGTCTCGAAATCGTTGGAAAACTCCCGAAATTCTAAGGGTGCGACCGCAACATGGGAGGGCGTTGCGATAAGAGTTAAAATAGCGTAAGATACTGATCCTATTGCGATTTCGGTGGTGCCCAGGGGCGGAATTGAACCACCGACACACGGATTTTCAGTCTGGTTGAGGGAACTACGACGAGCGACGACCGCGCCGCAAGTGGTACGAAAAAGGTAGTCAGCGAAAGGGCTTGGTACCGCAACGCGAGTGCACGGTCTACCATGCGCTACTCGATGGTACGCGTTTGACTGCTTACCCCTTGCTTACCCGATTGCTGACGGAGGAGAGGGGGATGGGGGGTCTGGATGCGCTTAGTGGCTGCTGACCGCAAAGCGCTTCGGCGCGGAATGGAGAGAGTAAGGGCAAACAGCCGTCCGAGCTGTCCGAACCGTCCGAAGTGTCCTAGCTTGAATGGGTTGCCGTCGGACGGCTGAAAAGCCGAGCTGTCCGAACCGTTCGACGAACCCGTCCGATGCTATCGCGCCTGGCTCATCGCAGCCTTGATCCGCTGCCCGCGGAGACGCCGCCGCCGATCATGCCGCGCAATCTTGACCAAGCCAGTGCCGCTCGCCATCCGCGCACTGTGAATCGCGTAAGACCAAGATCACGAACGTGAAGAGCCGCGGTGCAGCCATCGCGATCTCCCGGACGACTAGCGAGGATCATTGCGAGAGCCCATAGAGAGCCGTCTTTGAAAGCGGGGACGGAAGCAACCGCCGCGTTCCACTGAAGTCGCCATGCCGCCGGGTAATCCAGGATTATGATGGGTTGGGCTTAGCCTGATGTCGTGGTGAAGGGAGGCCACGATGGGATACTGGCCGTATCTGGTCGGCCTTGCTTTGGTGGTAGCGGGCTTCCTGGTCGGACGTTTCAGGGGCGGCAATGCCGTGCGCGCGCGGGACATCTCCGGCATCGTCGTCGGCGGCGACGTGTCCGGATCGGTCTCCCAAACCACGCAACCCTCCCGTTCGGCACCCGCGAGCAGCAAGCCCGACCGGGTGGCCTGGGTGATCGGGATCGTCGGTGTCTTGATTGCCGCGGCCGCGCTCATCCACGACGTGTTGGCCACAAAGTAGTGCCGAGCTGGTTCGCCAAACTCTGGGCCGGCAACCGCTTCTCCGGGCGCGACGTCGCCGGCATCGCCGTTGTCGGCGACATCAGTGGCATCGTCATCCAGAACATCGGGACCAGCCCGCCCCCGGACCCGCCGAGCCTGCCATGGCGAGACCTGCCCACGGCGAGCAGGCCGCTGGGCGAGCTCGCCATCTTCAATCTCCTGACCTGGCGCACTCGTCTGGCCGAGACGCTGGTCGGCCGCGACGCAGATCGGGACAGTCTGACCGCCTGGGCGCGCATTGATCCCCGTCCGATCGCGATCCGGCTCTTGACCGGGCCTGGCGGCGCCGGCAAGACGCTTTTTCGAGCGAGATCAGCCCGGTGCTCCAGTTCTCGTCGCGCAGCAATGTGGCCACCTCGGCGGCGAGGCGGTACTCACGCCTGCCGCTCGCCAGCCAAGGCCTGTTCATTGTCATCGACTATCCCGAGGCGCATCGCGCGGCCGTCGGCGCCTTGCTGCGGGGCGCGGGGGTATTGGAAAGACCACAGGCGAAAATCCGCCTGCTGTTGATCAGCCGGCAGCCGCTGGCATGGTGGCTCGACGACATCGCCGCGGCTCGCGCGAGCGAGCTGTGCGACGCGCAGGAGAGCACGGTCGGCCCCCTCGACGCGGCGGCCACATGTGCTCTGGTGCGCCAGGCCGCGACCCGCCTCGCCGGGCTTCCTGGCATGACACTGCCCCTGCTGGATGACGGGGTCATCGCCGCCTGGCACGCGCGCAACCCCTCATTGCACGGCCTGCCCCTCTTCGCCACCGCTGCCGCCGTGCACGGCGTGCTCGATCGGGCCGCGACCTTCGAACTTGCCGGTGAGGACATCATCGGTGCCCTGGTGCGACGGGAACGCATGCGCCTGGAACAGGCGGGTCACAATGCCGGCTGGGGCGCTGAGGCAGCTTCTCGTCTGCATGCGCTCGCGGCAGTTCGCGATGGTCTGGATGCCGCAGCGGTGCGGCGATTGGCAGCCAGCGAACTCGAGACCGGCCTGCCGCAGCCGGAACACGTCATCGATGCGATCCGGTCTCTCGGCTGGTGGGAGGGTGATCGAGTACCGGCGCCATCGCCCGATATCGTCGCGGCCGAACTCCTGCATCAGATACTTGTCGATCGCCCGGACCGGGCTTCGGATTGGCTCGCGGCGGCGCTCGGTGACCCGGCCTCGCTCGAAGTCGAGCGCCTGGGGCGGCTGGCGCATGATATGGCGACGCTGCATGGTCCGACCACCAGCGAACTCGGCAACCGCCTGATCCAGGCGGTCGTGCAAGATCCGACAAGAGCCGATCTCTGGCGAGCGATCTTGGACGCGGACGGCCTCCCGTTTCGACTGGCCGCACTTGCCGTGAAGATTGGGCGGACCTTACTGGCGCGGCCTGGTCTCGACGAGGCACAGTATGCGCGGCTCCTCAACAACCTATCCAATCGGTTGAGCGATACGGGCGACGGCGCCGGAGCTCTCACGACGATCCGCGAGGCGGTGGATATTCGCCGCCGACTGGCGACGGCAAACCCAGTGCGCTTCGAACCCGACTTGGCGCAGAGCCTAACATCAAGCTCCTCGCGCCCGAACAGCACGCGAGTTTAGCCTGACCTGGCGCGGCCCTACAGCTCGGATCAGATGAGGGCGTGGCTCGACGGCAATTGTGGCGCCGATGGCTGGGCGCTGACGCCTCGGGGATGCGCGGGGTGCTCAGGATGCCCTATCGATCTATTTCCTCGACGCCACACTCGCGAGCGCGTTCGTGGCCCGCTGGTACGTCGGCTACAAAGTCGAGACCGCGGTTTATACAGTGAAGGATCTCGGCCACGACCACTAAAACCGGCCTCACCGTGCGCTGTGAACTCGCTAGAGCTGATCGCAAAGACGCGCCACCGGGCTTGTACTGGCCAATCAGTCATGTCGGTGTTGCCGCGCGCGGTGAGCGAAGCCGCCCTCGGGATGACGAAGTCGTTCTGCATGTCCGCGATAATCAGCGCCGTATTGCCGATCTCCCGCTCCCATCATCGCGATCTCCATTTGCGCCTCCCCTAGACCCATAATCTGCGCTCACGCGGAAGCGCATCCGCTCATGATTTAATCTGGATCATGACGGCCGCATTGCTCCAGTTTCACCGATGGGCACGGCCGAGCGGCGCTGGCGCAGCGTGGCACGCAATCTCGACCGCTTTGCGTGGAGGGAGCCGCTCGACAATGTCGTCGTGCACGTTTGAGGTGCGATCCGCGATGGCGATGCTGATCGAGAGGCTTATCCACGTCGCGCGTAACAACGCCGTCCTCCCTTACGACTTTCTCACGTATCCACTTTGGGGACGAGCCCCGGTCGATACGAAACAGCTTCCAAAGCCGGCCGATCACCGCCCCGCCGGGCGCTCGTGTCGGCTGCCAGCCTTGGAAAAGCTCGGTTAGGTAGCCACCCCGACCGGGCCTTTTTGCTTCGCCTTGAGCGCGATCTGCTGCCTGATCGGCACGCCTTTGCTCGACGACGCCAGCGTTGTTCGCGTGCGCGGCTTTCCGACCAGGGGCGACATCCGCGGGACAAAGATCACGATTACCGGCGAGGGGTTCGATCCTCGCCGCCGCCACGCTATGCGGGTCACGATCGGCGGCCAGAGCGCCGACATTATCTCGGCGTTGCAGACATCGCCTCATCCTTAGGATTCCGGCTAATCCTCCGTGCCGCTCGGAACCGATCCGAAGGCGTCGTCCCAGCGCGCCGACAAGGTCTACGTGGCTAACTATGGCAGCGACAACGTCTCCGTGCTCGACACCCAGAGCCCCAGGCTCTTGACGGGGCTGACCTACGTCGGCAACGAGCCGGTCGACCCTACGATGCCGAGCTAGCTTCTTCAATCGATCCCCGGCTGCTCTCGGTCGGGTCAAGCGACGGCAGTGACCGCAACCAACGGAGCGCATCTGATCGCCGCACGATAGTACGCCGCCCAACCTTGCGAGCAATCAGTCGGCCGGCCGTGATTTCTTCGTAGATCATGGAACGGCCTATATCGCTCTCTTTAGCGAGCCGTTCGATCGAATAAGCGAGGCGCGTTGTTTGGCGACGAACTGTCTTTGCCAAATGCCTCTCCCACCAGCGGTCCATAACGATCCCGGATCCCAATTCGATCTATGCAGGAGGAAAGTGTCTGTTTAGTTAAGAGAGTTTATCCGATTTAGTTTTCGAGGGAGTCGAGGCTGTTTCGCGCTCGCCGTAGTGGCGCGGGATCGAGCCCGCCGACATGGCGGTTGATCCGCACCTGGCGGGTCAGACTCCTCGGTTTCGGCAATGCGCCTCGCGTGTCGAAGAGAGACCAAAGCAGCCGCCGTTTGGTTGGGGACCGACCGCGGCGACCCATCCGTATAGCCGCCGTGTAACGGAGCTTCACCAGCTTCCTACAAGCCGTATCCTCACCTATTCGAGTATCCCGGTGTCCCAGGTTCTGCGCGACTACCATCAACGGAGCGCCGGCCATGATCGTCAGGCTGGCCCACGTATGCCGCAGCTCATGAAACGTAAATGACGGATCAAGGCCCGCCCGAACAACAGCCTTCTTGAACAGTCTTCGATGGTGATCTCGCGACCATCGGCCCCCATCATGGCGTATCAGCAGGGGATTAAGCCCCGCTCGCCCAGCCATGAGCTGCCGGCAATACCGGATCCCCTCCTCGTTCAGGATGATGTGTCGCGGCTTCCCGCTCTTGCTATCCCGAACAAAAAGCGTTCCCGCTTCGGGGTGAAAATCGTGGACGTTTAGGTTGCAAAGCTCACCATATCGAGCCCCGGTAAGTAGTGCGAGCTGCACGAGGTCACGGACGATGGGCGGCGACGCGTTTAGGAGCCGGCGCGCCTCCTCCCTTGTCAGGAACCGTGATCGCCTTCGCTCAGTGCCGGAAAAGGGTTGGATCCGTACCCAGGCGTCGTTGCGCGCAATCCGTCCGTCACGCCACGCCCGAGTGAGCGCGGCTTTTAACGTCACGAGATGACGATTCGCGCGGAGGCGGCGCTTGCGGAGTGCCTCGGCAGGATCAGGGTCTTCGGCCTTGAGTCGCTGCTGCTGCCCTTTTCCCGTCCGCAGGCGAGGCGCTTCTTCGGCGATATCATGGTGCCACTTTCGAAGCATCGCGGTCGTCAGTTTCGCGGCATCCACATTGCCCAGCTGCGGGAGAATGAAAGCCCGGATATAGGTTTCGAGATGCGCGGCGGACTTGCGATGCTGCTTTGCCCAGTCGAGATAGTCCCTCATGCAGTTAGCGACCGTATAGGGTCCACGTTGCCGGGACGAGAGATCCCCGGTTGCCATCTCTTCGAACCAAGCCCGAGCGCGCTCCTGCGCCTTGTCGAAGGTTAGCACGGCAACGCCATCCGTATCGGCCACATCGTCTGCCGCGGCTATTGATCGGAAATTCTGTCTGCCGGTCGTATCGCGGAACCGAGCGATCCACGAACCGCTACCTTTCGTGGCTTTGCGATACCCGAGATAACAGCCCTTCATCAGCCGAGCCCAATAGGGCTCGCTCCTGGCGATTAA
>DATEQL010000567.1:0-2928 GCA_035272665.1 Allostellaceae bacterium | reverse complement strand
ATCGATCTGGGTGAACGGCCCACCTCGCTTGTTGAGCACCTGGACCACGCCGAGACGTTCGCCGGTACGGTCGATGACCGGGACATTGAGCAGATTGCGGGTGCGAAAGCCGGAACCCCGATCGATTTCCTGATTGAAACGGGGGTCGGTGTAGGCGTCGGAGATGTTGAGCACGTCGCCGCTGGCGAAAGCAGCGCCGGCGATACCGGCATTCGCGGGTATGCGGATCTGCCGTTGTTCGGTGCCTTCGGCGACCTTGGACCAGAGCTCGTCCATGCCCGGGTCATAGACGAAGAGCGTCGAGCGCTCGGCGTCGAGGAGCTTTGTGGCTGCCGCCACGATGCGGACGAGCAATGTGTCGAGGTGCAGCTCGGTCGAGATCGCCTCTGTAATCTCGAGCAGTTCCAGCTCCTCGCGCCGTGCCTGCTCGACGCGCTCCATCATTTGCGCCTGCTCGAGGGCACTCGCGGCATGGCGGCTGATCGCTTCCAAGAGAGCCATGTCGATCGCGCTAAACGCGCCGGAGCGCTTGTTCAGCACTTGGGTTACGCCGATGACCTGGGCGGCTCGGTTGTGCAACGGAACGCACAGAATGCTGCGGGTGCGATATCCGGACTGCCGGTCTACCTCGGGGTTGAAGCGCGGATCTCGATAGGCGTCGTCGATAATCTCGGCGACACCGGAGCCGAACACCGAGCCGGCGATGCCGACACCTTGCGGCATGTGGATCTCGGACACGCCTTCACCGCGAACCACCCGCGAGAACAGCTCGCCGGAATCGGCGTCATGCAGAAATAGCGTCGCGCGCTCGGCGTCGAGCGCTTCGACGATCAGGTCGATCAGACAAGGCAGCTGATAATCGAGCGAAAGCCGTCGGGTAACCGTGTCGGCGACCTCGACAAGCACCGAAAGCCGCCGAATCGCGTCAGCCGGGGCGTCCGCCGGCGCGGACTCGCTGCCGAGCACTGCAGCCAGCGTGCGCGACACGGTGGGGTCAGGGCCCGACTGCTGAACGGTTCCGGAGCTTTTCGGCAAGCTGCACCGCCCTCGGTCCGGGCAAGACGCACGGACAGCCATTGTTACCATTCGTTAACAATCCCGACAAGCCACAGCGCCACTCGATACTGTTCTGCGGGACACGGCAGAATGCGCCAGGTAACATTGCCGACGACACATCAAAGAGGAAGCGATGCGGCTCGACGCGCTCTTCAGTCCGAGGTCGATCGCCGTCATCGGCGCATCGGAGAAGCCGACGATCGGGCGCAGATTGATCACCTCGCTCGATCGGATCGGCTTCACCGGCTCGATCTTTCCGATCAACCCGAGCTATCCAAAGGTGTCGGGCCGCAGATGCTACGCGAGCATCGCCGAACTACCCGAGGTGCCGGATGTCGCCGTGTTTTGCGTCGGTCACGAGCGGGTTCTCGATCCATTCCTGTCGGCGGCAGAGCGTGGCGTGCGGGGTGCGGTCATCTATGACGGCGGCTTCGCCGAACGCGGCGCGGACGGGCGTCGGCTCCAGTCGCAGATCGAGGGAATCTGTCGCGAAGCCGACATCGCGCTCTGCGGGCCGAATTGCATGGGAGTGCTCAACCCCCATGAACGCAGCACGACCTATCTGCAGGAATTGCGCGAACCGGCCGGTCTCGCCGGCAATGTCGGCATCGTTTCGCAGAGCGGTGCGGTCTGCATCAGCCTCTTGACCGATGTCAGGCGATTTGGCCTCAGCCATGTTGTCTCGTCCGGCAACGAGGCCGTGCTGGCCGCGGCTGATTATCTCGAATACCTCGTCGACGATCCGCGCACCGAGATCATCGGCGCGTTCATTGAGACCGTCAGGCACGCGGATCGCTTTGTTGCGGCCCTCGATCGCGCCGCGGCCCGGGGCAAGCCGGTCGTCGTGCTGCAAGTCGGCCGGACTGCGCGCACCGGCATGCCGTGAGCACCCACACGGGTGGCCCTGCGGGGGAGCCGGGTGCCGTCTCCGAGCTGTTGCGCGCCCATCACGCAATCGAGGTATCCGACCTCGTCGAATTCACCGAGGTGGTTGCGGCTGCTCAGGGCGCGAAAACCCCGGCGGGTCGCCGGATCGGGGTCGTCACCTCGTCCGGTGGGCTGGGCGAGCTGATCCTCGACATTGCGGCATCGGCGGATCTGCAGCTGCCGCCGTTATCGCCCGCGGCCAAGGCCGAGATCGAGCGGCAGATCGGCTTTATCACCGGTGACGGCAACCCGCTCGATGCCTGGGGCAACGGCACCTTTGTCAGCAATTTGCCGCAAGCCCTCAGCCTGTTTGATGCCAGTCCCGATCACGATATCGTCGTCTTTTGCCGCGACAATTATGACGATCAGCCGTTCGAGAGCCCTGAGCTGGCGCGGACTTACCTCGACCTGTTCATCCAAGCAGCGGCGAGAAGCCGCAAACCTCACTACCTGCTCCACACCCGCCCCGGCGTCATGGACCGGGCGCAGACGGTACAGCTGCGCGCCGCGGGCATCCCGGTCGTCGGCGGCATTCGCGAGGGGCTCGGTGCCATCGATCGAATGGCGCGCCTTTCAACAAGAGGAGAGTAGGCTTTGCCCGATCCCGTGGTCTTATACGAGGTGGACGACAAGGTCAGCGTCATCACCTTGAACCGTCCGGAGAAGCTCAATGCTATCAGCGCAGAATTTCAGCACGAGCTGACGCAGACATTTTCGCGGGCGGATGCGGACGCGGCGACGAGCGTCGTCCTGCTGCGCGCCGAAGGCCGCAGCTTCTGCGCCGGCTATGACATCTCGGCGAGAGAGCCGGGGACGGATGACTGGCGTAGCGATCCGACCAAGGCGCACGATCATCTGAGCCCGCAGCTCGAATTCGAGATGATGCCCTGGACGATGAAAAAGCCGGTCATCGCCTCGGTGCAAGGTCATGTGCTGGGCGGCGGC
>DATEQL010000566.1:0-2113 GCA_035272665.1 Allostellaceae bacterium | reverse complement strand
TCGCTGGTAAGAGCGGCTGGCTGGTCATCAGCATGAAGCATGATTGGAAGTGCATCTTCTCGTTCGAGTGACTTGAACTGCTGCGAAGGTCCTTGCTCACCGCGCTCGGGAGTCATGTGGCTTGACGTTCCGCGACTTTTGACAGCGTGACGAGCCGTCCAGCAAAGGGTAAGTTTCGGGACGCGGTAGCAGCCCCGTTGAAATAGGGGTTTGAGCGTCTCGAAAATCAGTCTCACTAACTTTCTGGAGTCTGGGGTTAGCTGACGCGCTCTCGGATATTGGCTGTTGCGGCCAATGCGGTTTGGTAATTGCTCACCCTGCCCCGGCGAGCGCCTCCCCGCCGGGTCGTTTGGTTGACAGCACGAACCGGACGGTGTCGAGCACCGAAGCGCCGTTTGCCTTGGCGGTGCTGACGACGGAGCGGAAGGCGGCATAGGTTTCCGCCCCCCATTCACAGCGGAATCCATTGGTCACCTTGCGGAAGATCACGCTCGGTCGGAGATGCCGCTCGGAGACATTGTTTGTATACGGCACTGCCCGATTGGTCATGAAAACGAACAGATGCGCCCGGTTGGCGAGCATGCGCTTATGCAGCTTACGGCCCGGTTCGCCCTTCGGGACGGCGGCCATGATCCGGTCGAGCCGGCGGTCGAGGTCATAGAGATATTGGTTCAAGGTGGTGTCCTTCAGCGTCTCTCGCCGCCGTCCGATCGCGATGGCCCGCAGCAGCAACCACCGGAACGGCGCGCTGAACGCCGTATCGCCGCACTCGATCGCGTATTTCGCGTCGCGCAGCAGATGCGCCAGGCACACCTGCCATAGGACGCCATGGCCCCGCTGACTGCCCGGCCTGTCGGACACCCACACCTCTGGCCGGATCGTGTCGAACAGCGCGGTCACCACCGCCTTGCCCCGGCTGGGTTGGATGACATGCAGCACCGCAAGTGTGCCGATGAACACCCATTCCCACCAGTTTTTGCCCTTCACCCGCACCGAGGTCTCATCGGAGCAGACCACCGGGCTGGCCAACACGACCTTCTCGATCGTCGCCGTGGCGCCCAGCAAAGGCTCTCGTGCTCGCGCCAGGATGTTGCTGATAGCACCCTCGCTGATCGACAAGGAGAACAGTTCGTCCATCAACAGGGCCAGCCGTTCCATGCCAATGGCATGGGCATAGTGCAGATACACCACCATCGCGGCGATGGAGTGGCCGAACGGCGATCCCTGCTCAAGCCCAGCTGGGGCTTTGGCGGTCACCCGCTCGCCGCAACATGCACAACGGCCGCCGAACAGGCGCACCTGGGTCACATCCGGGCGGATCGGCGGCAACTCGATTCGCTCATAGACCTGCTGCGGGGTCTGCGACGCGTCGGGGAATACCGCTTCGCACTTCGGGCAGGTGGTCAGCAGCCGGTCGATCGTGCGATCAGGATGTGGATGCAGCGTTCGGCCCATACCGGGGCGGCTTTTGCGCGGCGGGCGATCCGCAGCGGGAGCCGGGAGGTCTTGCTTCTGTCCTTGGGAGGGCGGTTTCGATGAGTTGCCGGGGGTCTTCGGCGGGCGGGTGAGCTCGTCAAGCCGCGCCTCCAGGGCAGCGATGCGCGCGTCCTGTGCGGCGATGTGGGTGCCTTGTGCAGCGATTCGTTCGTCCGCCAACACCAGCCGAGCGGTCAGCGCCGCGATCAGCGCGTCCTTCTCAGCGTGGCTTAATTGAGCGCGGGCAGGAAGCAGGGGCACCCAGCCCGTAGAATCGACTCGCCCGTGACCGCGTCAAGAAATTTCTGACCGTGGTCGCCAAACCAAGGCCGCGCCGGCTGATCCTAGGCCGGAACGGACGCGCCGACCCCAGGTGAGCAATTGCATGCGGTTTGCTTCATGGAAGTCTAGGTTGGACGAAAAGAGAAGCCCCTTCGGGGTGGTGGTGCCCGTCGCATGAAAGTTGGCTGGCATCTTATAGTCGGGAACAAGAACCGAAAGTATCTGTTTTATATTCGATGCAGAATTTTAGCAATTGCTCACCTGGGGTCGGCGCGTCCGTTCCGGCCTAGGATCAGCCGGCGCGGCCTTGGTTTGGCGACCACGGTCAGAAATTTCTTGACGCGGTCACGGGCGA
>DATEQL010000565.1:0-4970 GCA_035272665.1 Allostellaceae bacterium | reverse complement strand
ACATGACTATGGCAGGGCTTGGTGAGGAAAGCAGTTGGGAAGGAATTGCCTCCAGAACTCGACTTGGTCAGGTTGCGGAAGGCGTATGCGTGCTGGGCTCCCGTCTACGACTTGGTCTTTGGCGCTCTGTTCGATCGCGGGCGGCAGGCGGCGATCGCCGCCGCAGAGCAGGTCGGTGGCCGGATCCTCGAAGTCGGTGTCGGCACCGGCATCTCGCTCCCCGGTTACTCCTCCCAGAATCGCATAATCGGGATCGATCTTTCCGCGGCGATGCTCCGCAAAGCGCAGCGCCGGGTGGCGGACCTGTCCCTGACCAATGTCGAGAAGCTGGAGGTGATGGACGCGGAGCATATGTCGTTCCCCGATGCTTCGTTCGACGTGGTCGTGGCGAATCACGTGATTTCGACCGTGCCGAACCCCGAGGCAGCGCTCGACGAGTGTGCCCGAATGCTCAGGCCCGGCGGCGAGATGATCCTGCTCAGCCGCATCGGTGCGGATGCCGGCTTGCGGTACCTGGTCGAACTATTGTTGCAACCGGTCGTTCGTCGGCTCGGATGGCGGCTGGAATTTCCTTGGGGCCGATTCGCTCGCTGGACCGAAAGGCGACCTGATGTACGTCTGATCGAGCGCCGGCCGATGCCGCCGTTCGGTCATTTCTCGCTCCTCAGGTTTGTGAAATGCGAACTGGGGTGGGAGGCATGAGCACCCCGGCGCAGGTTCACGGCGGGTTCTGCCCATACTTCACATAGTCATCGAAAACCGCTGCCGCAAAAGGGGGACGTTCCGATGAGTAGCTTTAGGCAGACGCTGAAAGTTCAGCGCTGGGATGATCACCGATACTATCACCATAGCCTGGTCAATCAATCGCTGCATCTCTTGAGCGCGACCAGCTTCATTTTCATGTATTTCTTGCTGTTCTGGGACCCGGCAATAGCGGCCTTGATCGGATGGATCGTGTCGATGACCAGCCGCCAGCTCGGCCATTTTTTCTTTGAACCGAAGGGCTACGACTCGGTAAACGACGCCACTCACGAATACAAAGAAGAGATCAAGGTCGGCTACAACCTCCGCCGTAAGGCCGTGCTGCTGTCGATTTGGGCATTATCTCCGCTGCCGCTGTACTTCAAACCGACGTTCTTCGGCATGATCAGTCCGTGGGAAAGCGCACTCGGGTTTGTTCATCAGATCGGAATGTGCTGGCTGTTTATTGGAGTTGCCGGGGTAATTCTGCGATCCGTTCAGTTGTTCTTCGTCAGGGATCTGCAGACCGGATTGGTTTGGGCGGTCAAGATCCTGACGGACCCGTTCCACGACATCAAACTTTACTACAAGGCACCGTACCATCTGCTGCGCGGCGAAATCGACGACCGGATGGCGCTGAACCACGGCCACTGAGGGCGCGGGGCGCGGCGCTAGGCTCGCGCCCCCCGATCTCCGCTACGGCGAGAACCGCTACGGCGAGAACCGATGAGCGATCATCTCGCGCAAAAGCCGACGCTTGATCTTTTTGTTGCTGGCGAGCGGATCCTCCCACCACCAGCCGCCGCGCTGCATCGCGGCGGCGGCGGCAACGAAGTGGTCGGCGACCGCTTGGTAGTCGGCTTCCGTATAATTCAGGCTGAAGATCAGCCTGCCGGTGCCGACCCAGCTCAGCGCCAAGCCCTCCACCCGCAGATAGTATTGGAACATCCAGTTGTAGGCCGAAGGCCGCGTGTAACAAATCATCCAGATCGACGACAGGTTCGCTACCTGTACCGGGAACCCGGCAACACGCAGGCGCCGATTGAGTGCGGCGGCGCGGCGATCCCAAGTTTCGTCGAGGTCGCGGTAGAGCGCGCTGATCGCCGGCTCTTCGAGGCGCCGCAGGAATTCGTTCATCGCCCCCATGACGTAGGGATGCGAGTTGAATGTGCCGCGGGCAAAGCAGATATCGGCCGGCCGATCCTCGCGGAATCGTTTCATCAGGTGCTTCTTGCCGCAGACGGCGCCGACCGGCAGGCCGCCGCCGAGAGTCTTGCCGTAGGTGACGAGGTCGGCCCGGACGCCGAGATAATCCTGGGCGCCCCCGAGTGCCAAGCGGAAGCCGACGAAGACCTCATCGAAGATCAACACGATGCCGCGCTCGGTGCAGATCGCGCGGAGTTGCTTCAGCCAATCGGCATAGGCCGCGCGATCGAGATGCGACTGCCTGGTGCTGTCGACCAGCGTCGAATCGGATGGCGCCGCACTGTTCGGGTGCATGATTTGGACCGGGTTGACGAGGACGCAGGCGATGTCGCGGCGGCTCTTCAGCACCCGCAGCGAGGCCTCGGACATATCTTTCAGCGTATGTGTTTCGTGCGTCGGCACAGGATTGCCGATGCCCGGCTGCACATCGCCCCACCAGCCGTGATAGGCGCCGCAAAAGCGCACGAGATGGGAGCGCTTGGTATGGTAGCGCGCGAGCCTGACCGCCTGCATGACGGCCTCGGTTCCGGACATGTGAAACGAAACCTCGTCCATGCCCGACAGGCGCACGAGGCGCGCGGCATTGTCGGCGACCAGCGGATGATAAGAACCCAATACCGGACCGAGCGCGCGCACGCGCTCGACGCCGCGATCGATGCATTCCTTGTAGAAATCGTAGCCGAGCAGATTGACGCCGTAAGAGCCGGTAAGATCGTAAAACGAATTTCCGTCGAGGTCGGTTGTCGTGACTCCGGACGACGATTCCAGAAACGCGCCGACCGGCAAGTGCCGGCGCACGTGGCGGCTGAACTGAAACGGGACGCGATAAGCCTCGGTGAATTGCAGATCCGAGATCAGGTCGGTGGCCTCGGCTGTCACCCGCATTGTGCCGGCATATCGTTTACGGTGGAGATCGGCGAGCCGCGCAAAATCGGCGTGCCGCTGCGCGACTACCGCGTCCGGTGCTGCGTCGGCTTTGAAGATCTGCGCTTCGTCGTACTGATAGAACGGCACCAGCGAGGCCACGAATCGGGCGATGCGCGAGTGCCCGCCGAGCGATCTGTGCTTTGCCTTCGACAGCTCCAGCCGCGCCTTCAGACCAGCCGCCGACACCGCCAAGCCCACGGCGCCCAGCCCGTAAACCGCCGCGGTGGTGATTGCCCCCTCCATCGACGCAATTTACATTATTCGATGAATCTTACAATGATATGACAATGCGAGCGGCATCCGCCAAAACCGCGCTTCGGGAGGACATCAGCTTTCTGCTGACGAACCGCATCCCGCGTCAGCTGGCGAATCGGTTTATCGGCTGGTTCAGCCGGATCGAGGCGCCGCTGCTGGCGCGAGCCTCGATCGCGATCTGGCGGCTCTTCGCCGATCTCGACCTGAGCGAAGCGCGAAATGAGCGCTTCACGAGCCTGCACGCGTGCTTCACGCGGGAGCTGAAGCCCGGCGCGCGTCCGGTCGACCGCGACCCGCATATTATAACCAGCCCCTGTGATGCCATTGTCGGTGCCTGCGGACGGATCGACCGGAACGAGCTGATCCAGGCCAAGGGATTTCCCTACACATTGCAGGATTTGCTGATCGACCCGCAGCTCGTCCAACTCTATCGCGATGGCCAGTACGCTACGTTGCGGCTGACGCCCAGCATGTACCATCGCTTCCATGCGCCGTATGACTGCATCGTCGACAGGGTCACCTACGTTTCCGGCGACACGTGGAACGTCAATCCGATCGCGCTCAAACGCATTGCCAAGTTGTTCTGTAAGAACGAGCGTGCAGTCATTCGCGCGATGCTCCGCCCCTCCGACATCGTGGTTACCCTGGTACCGGTGGCCGCGATTCTCGTGGCCAGCATCCGTCTGCATTTTCTGGATGCCCTGTTGAACATGCAGTATCACGGGGCACCCGAAATTCCCTGCCGGGTCTCCTTTGACAAAGGGCAGGAGATGGGATGGTTCCAACACGGGTCGACCATCATCGTATTTGCACCGAGGGGCGTCGCCCTCTGCGAGTCGGTGCAGGAGGGTGCGGTCATCCGCATGGGAAGGCCGCTGATGCAGCTGCCGTCATGAGGGGGACGACGCGATGCGAATACTGGTCGCTACCGACGCATGGCCGCCGCAGGTCAACGGGGTCGTACGCAGCCTGCAGTCGCTCGCCGCCAATGCCCGCAAGCTCGGTGCCGAGATCGAGTTTCTGACGCCGGAAGGCTTTCGGTCCTTTCCGCTCCCGACCTACCCGAGCATTCGCTGCGCCCTCCCGACGTGGCGAGAGATCGCGCGTCGGATTGAGCTGGCAGCACCCGATGCGCTGCATATCGCCACCGAGGGACCAATCGGGCAGATCGTGCGACATTATTGTCTCGCGCGAAAAATTACTTTTACGACCAGCTATATGACGCGCTTTCCGGAATACATTTCGGCGCGGCTGCCGGTTCCCCTGTCGTGGAGCTACGCGCTGATGCGCCGCTTTCACGAGGCGGCGGCGGTGACGATGGTGTCCACCCGCTCATTGATCGAGGAGCTCGGCAATCGCGGCTTTGCGCATCTGGCGATGTGGACGCGCGGCGTCGATACTGACCTCTTTCGTCCCGAACGCGTCGCGGCAATCGATCTGCCTCGCCCGATTTTCGTCAGCGTCGGCCGCGTCTCGGTGGAAAAGAACCTGGCGGCATTCCTGGCGCTCGATCTGCCCGGCTCGAAGGTCGTCATCGGCGACGGGCCGGAGGCGGGCGAACTGCAGCGGCGCTTTCCAAATGCCCACTTTCTCGGTCAGCTGGAAGGGGAAACCTTAGCCGCACACGTTGCGGCGGCAGACGTCTTCGTGTTTCCGAGCCGAACCGACACTTTCGGCGTCGTTCAACTCGAAGCGCTGGCCTGTGGCGTTCCGGTTGCCGCCTACCCCGTTCCGGGACCGCAGGACGTGATCGGCAACAATCCGGTCGGCGTGCTCGACGAGGATCTCAAATCTGCCGGCCTCAAGGCGCTGACGATTTCGCGCGCGGCTTGCCGCGCGTT
>DATEQL010000564.1:0-8318 GCA_035272665.1 Allostellaceae bacterium | reverse complement strand
ATGCCCGCCGATAGACGGCGAGGACGGGATCCTGGGGGTCCATGACGTAAAAGAGAACGGTCCCGTCGTACATGTCGACAACGACCTTCACCGAGTTTCGAATGTAGTTCAGGTTATCCCCGAAGCCAGCCCCGTGGGGATACGAGATCCGGCTCGGGCGGCGCGACGTCGGCCTCATCAGCGCGGGGACGCGGATTGGGGGCGCGGGGTTCGGGCACGCCGCCCCAGATCACACTCATCGCTCCATCGCGTGCGAGATGTGGCGCGCCGCGGGGTCAGAGATGCTCCCTCCCGATGACCAAGGGGTCGGCCTCCAGGGATTTTTCTCTACGGAACGAATTTGGACCATCATGTTGGTCCTCGCGGCCTTTTGAGGGTAAGCCATGAGGCAGATACCCCTCGGAGCCAACGGCTCCTTCAGCCTCCTCGTCCAGCCCGAGCATCTTGCGGACCGGTTCAAGGAAGCGATCCTGCCGCCGGTGTTCGCCACTCCCGTCATGATCATGGTGATGGAAAACGCCGCCCTCAATGCAATCAGGGCCTATCTCGATCCTGGCGAGAGCGCAGTCGGCACAGCCGTCAACGTGCGCCATCTCGCGGCGACGCCGGTTGGACGCCTGGTTACAGGGGAGGCTGAGGTGACGAAGGTCGACGGGCCGCAAATCGAGTTCACCGTCCGAGCAACTGAGGGTGCCAAGGAGATCGGGGTCGGCTCGCATTCCAGGGTTGTCATCGACGTGGCCAAATTCATGCGGCGGCTCGAATGAGCAAACGCTTACCCCGACTTCGACGACATTTTCTGACAGCACCGCTCCCGCACGAATCAGGGGAAGGTGAACGCTGGCTGAAGAGCTTGCGCTCATGATCGCCGCCCTATTCACGGGGCCGCGGTCTACATAAACATCGCCGAGGAGCTGGCGCGCTTCCACCTCGATAGCTCGCTGGGCCCATGGGCGGGGCTACAAGATGCAAACAGAGCCTCGCGTCGTGCGCGGGCTCTTCGAGTGGGCGAGACCGGCCGGGTTTTCTGATGTGAAGCTGTCGCGCAGCAAAGATCGTGGTCGATGAAGCGCAGTAGCCTCTCGTGAAGCCCAGGGAGGTCCCTGAACTGAAGATCAACCTCTCTAGCGCAAATACTCATCTCTTCACGAGTTACCCGCCTTTCTCGTATACCTTCGCGATTTTGTTATATGGACAGCGTTGGATTAAGACGCTAAAGCAGTTCGGGAAATCGCTCTCGTTCGCGAGTTCACACGCGTAGGGCTCACGTTTGTAGCTGCTCGAACCTGAGCCACCAACCCAGAAGCGGTAAAGGTCGCCATCCCGAGCACCCGGCTGAAAACCGGTCCAGTAACCAACGGCGTCCCTGCTCAGAAGACGGTCTCCCGTTTGCTGGTCGTAGATCGTCCCTGCAAAGCTGCCGTTCAGGTAGACCGCCGTGGCTCGCGGCCCAAATCCGAAAGGTCGCGCCACCAGCCACGAGTGTCGCGCCAGTCGGGGTCGTGGCGGAGATATTTAATTGGGAGAGCATGGCTCCTCCATAAACGGCAAGGATGACTGCTGCTGCGCAATCTCCTCTGCGTAGCTGGAGCTGATTGTCGGACCTAATTTTGCGCGCGAATGTGATGCTGCTCACACGCATTCGCAGCCGGACAGGCCATTTTTGCCCGAGAGCACCCGGCATTCTGGGACGCTTGGTGAGGCGAACAACGGGCGTTCTAAGCGGCCGACGCAAAGGGCTCGGGTAACGGCGCTTAGCGACAAGAGTTTGTGATGATACTCTATGCGTGCATCATACAGGGCGCCCTTGCACATCAGCCTTCATCCTGAGCGACCTGTGAGAATCGGAGTACCAATATCGTGATCGAGCTGATAAAGGCCTTGGTATGGCCTGTTACTATCGTCTGGTTGGTAATAAAGCTGTACCAGCCGATCACCGAATTGATGCGCACCATCGGTCAGCGGGCAAGCAAATTCAAAATCCTCCAATTTGAGGTCGAATTGGGGAGACTGATCGCGGCGAACGGAACTCTTTTGACAACGGTGGAGGCACTACAACAAGCGGTAGTTCAGGCTAGCGGGAGTGCACTGATCGTCGCCGGTGTAACTCAATCGTCCGCGGCCGATTATACGCTCGTCCCACTGGGTGCTGATAGCGATCAGGCGTGGATAACGTCTCGTCTGTTTCTTCTTTCAGCCTTCCTCGAAAGAAATCGTGTTGTGCGGTGCATCGTTTTTACGGGGGAACGTGGCACCTTCATTGGCGCGGCTTCGCCACGCGACGTGCGCGGAGAGATTGGGGCCAGGTTCCCTGAATATGAACGCGCATTGCTCGCAGCATACGCCCAAATTTCAGCCTTCGATCTCCGGGAATTTCGGAATGGAGCCTTGAGCGAGGTCGCGTTAGTTACCATTGCTCATTCCTTCCTGGAGAATCCTGAGATTTCCTTAACGTTTCAGCCGACAACAGTTGGATGGATACTACTTCAGCGGCCGCCACCTTCACTGTCTACATGGGAGTTTGCTGATTATGTGACCGCAGGCTTGCTGCGTACGATGCTGCGAGACAAACTCTCCCGGGGTTCAGTGGTTCGCGAAGCGGGAGCTGTGCAAAACGAGGATGTCAACCGTGCAATCGTAAACCAGCCTGGAACATTCGTGGGGTTGATAAGCGCCTTGGGTGAGTTCAGAGAGCTGTGTGACAGGACAATAATTGCAGATAAGGTGTCCCGTCGAGCGGTGGCACAGGCATCATCCATCTGAGCGCGATTTCCCAGAATACTTGATCTGACAGACGGTGTTGGCTGTTTGTGTAGTTGCCCCTGAATAACCAGACAGGGAATGGTCCTTACGGTTAGTCCACGGCTGCGCTCGCGTCAAGGTGGGCTGCGCGCCACCGCGCTTTGCACGGCTGGAGCGTGGCGTAGCGACGCTTTTCGTCCAGGTCACGGTACGGCTTCTGCGATATCGCTGTGCCACGTGTGGCGGGTTTCGATCAGGGCACCAACCCACAGAGTGGTAAGCAACCTTTGCCCCTATGCGATCGATGCGGCGAGGAGATCGCGCTTGCCAACGATCTCGACCAAGCCGGGGACATCGACCGGCGACGGCATCTCGTGCTGGTCGCTGGCAAGCCACGTCGCCCGACGCCCAAGTTCTGGCGGCTCTTCACCCTCCTCTACCGACATCGAGGTGACGTAGGTAGACACCGATCGGATCCAGGCCGAACTTCTATGACGAAACGGAACAGCCGCTGGCCGCAAACGCGGTCCGGGAGAAGGTGCGTCGGCTGCGAAAGGCGCTGGCCGGGTCGAGGTACGAGATCGTCAACCACCCGACCCTCGGATATGAGCTGATCGTCACGGCACGACGGCGCACGCGCAGGGTGGCAGAGGCGATTGAAGCTCTGTCCTCCCTCGACGCTACTTCATCTACTCGGTCTTGAGCACGAAGAGCTTGTCAGCGCCGGATTCAGCACCCCAGAGTTCGCCCTTGCGGCCTGCGAGCTGCCGCACGCCGGCGTAGCGGTCGGGCAGCGGGAAGGACTCGAATTTCTCGGTCTTGGGGTCGAAGCGCAGGATCGCGTTCGCGCCCCAGTCGCTGACCCATACCACATCGGTCTTGTCGACATAGACGGCGTAGGGCTGCGGCCCGTCGCCCGGCAGGTGCCAGTGCATCCAACTCTTGGCTTTGGTATCGTAGCGGAAGAGATCGCCACTGTTCCAGCCGGTGATCCAGAGGGCGCCGTGGCTGTCGCTCCAGACACGTCGGGCGCCTTGGCGCGGCACGGGCGGCTCCAAAACCGTGACACCGCCGGTCTCGAGATCGATCTGGCCAAGATAATTACCGGCGAGGGAGGCGAAGAACACTTGGCCATCCGGCGTGGTGGCAATACCGTAGGGGCCGGTGCCGCGCGGCGCATCGAACACCGCCATTGCGCCTGTTTTGGTATCGAGTCGACCATAGATACCGTTCTGCCCGGTGAACCAGAGCACGCCCTGGCGATCGAAGGTTGCAATGTTGAGATTAACGTTGCGCCGCTCCTTGGGGAGCGGGAAGAGCTTCACCGCACGAGTCGCGGGATCGACCCGGGCGATCGCGTTCTGTCCGCCTTCGGTGACCCAGGCGGCACCGTCGGGGCCAACGATAACGCCGTGCGGCGCCGCGCCGGGTCCCAGAGCCATCAGATCCGACTTGCCGGTCTTGGGATCAAGCCGGCCGAGCTTGCCCGCGGATTGCGCGGTGAACCAGACCGCGCCGTCCGGCGCCGGATAGACGTCGTGCGCCCCGGCGCTCGCCAGCACTGAAAAGGTCTGCAGAGCCATTTTGGCGTGGGCCGTGCCGCCCGCCGTCGACATCCCCACCGCCGCCACGAGCATCATGAGAAGTAGGATCATGGAAAGCTCCTAACGCCGCCGCTCACGTCGGGCTGCGGATCACGGAAGCCGGCGCAACGTAGGCCGACATTGAATGTCTTCTTGGGGAGACTCCCAATCTGGCGGCGCGTCTACAAGGATTGGCCGAGCCGAATGGCCCGCTGATTACCGGGGCTACGCGGCAGCTTGTCGGCGATCTGTTTGAGTATCGCGATCTCGGCTCGGTCGAGATCGGGAGCTTCGATGATCCCGTCCCGCTTCGGCAGGTAATGTTCGAGAACACCAGCTCTCCGACTTCGAGTACGACGCGGTCGGCTTTGATCCCGGTGCGCCCCGATCGCGCCTGCATTGCCTCTTCGACGGCTGTCTGAGCCGTAGCCTTTCTTAACAGCCGCGAAGCCTGAACTTCGGCCGTCTTCGCGCTGTACCTCGCGCGGATCGCGGCCTTCCGGCCGTTGAGGTCGACAATGTATTCAGCGGCGAGGCGCGCCTGTTTGAGAGTAAGCGTCATGCACAATACCTCGGTGCTCGGTGCTCGTCCCACCCGCAGCAATCCGGTCTGATGTTGCCAAGCGCTTCGATGGGATGACGGTCAGAGTACTTGGAACGATCATCCCAGCCTCCCTCCGCCCGTGGCGTAGACTGATCTGGCTGTGATCCGCCGGCGCGATGCAACCGCCTGGTGCTCGCATTGCCTGCCCTCGACGGGACGCTGCAGAAGGCCAGATATCGAGAGATCGCCGGGGCTCTCTTCGGCACCGCGCGCCCGCTGGAGCGCGGCTGGAAAACCCACGACCTCCGCGACCGGACCGTGCGCCTCGTGCGCCTCGCATTTGCGATGTTGCGGGGCGGGTATCGGCGACTGCTGCTTACCCCTTCCGCGGGCGCGTCTACTAGCCGCTCAGTCCGATCCGTGGCGGTGCGCCGTCATCCGGTGCGAGTGGTCGTGATGCGCATAGTGCTGACGCAGCAGATCCTTGCCGTAATCGTTGCCATTGGGCGTGCGCACGATCGTGTGGATGTGGTCGCGCGAAGGCGTGTCGTTGTCGTAGATGATGCCCGATTGGTGATCGAACTCGACGAGGATCACCGGGCTCAGGACGCGATAGTAGAAGGGGCTCGCGTCGTCGAACGGACCGATCCAGGCGAAAAGCGTCTCGCTCAGGTGACGCTTCGCCTCGGCCCAGCGAATCTCGGCATGGCCCGGGCGAATCCGGCCGGTATAGGTCGCGAGAAGCGCCTGAAGGCGCTCGCGCCCCTCAGGCGACAGCTCGTCGTAGCGGATCCCGGCAGGGTTGATCCGCCGGTTGTCGTTGAATGCCGCCGTCAGCAGTTCCGACGGCAGGTCCTTGCCGATGGTCGCACGCTGCCGTTCCTCGATGGACAACGCGCGCATCAAGCCGTAACCCTGCTCCTCCTCCGCGGAGAAGACGCGCGTCCCCTGGTATTTGCCGAATCGCGCCAGCACCGGCTCCGAGCCCATGAAGATAGGGGTCATGACGAGCTGATCGCCGAGCATGAAGCAATTGACGTTGAGGTGATGGCCGTCGATTTGGAAACCCCACGGCTCGTTAGGCGACGGCCTGCCGAAGATGCTGACCCAATAGAGCCATTCGCCGTATTCCTCGGGCTTGCCGGTAATCTCGAGCGCGTGCTCGTTGAGCCGCATCACGTCCCGGGCGCTGCGATAACCTGCGGCGCTCATGCTTTCCCGCAACAGAGCGAGCGCAGCCTCGCGCTGGTCGTGCCCGAGATCGACGAGGCAGACGCCGTGGCGCATCAGCCAGGGATGGATGTTCGACCACATCCGCCAGACCTCGTCATCGATCGCGGAGCAGGCCGCCTCGCGCTGTTCCGCGGTCAGCGTCGCGAGGAAGGACCGCGCGGCTTCGAGGACGGGCGCGAGCGAGACGCCGGTATTCCCGACTGCGAAAAGCCCCGGCATGACCTCGCCGCCGCCCGCGATCCCGAGGAACGGCTCGGCTAGACCTGCCTTGGCCCGATCGAGCATCGGCTTCAGCCGCGGCGGCAGATCGAACGGCCGAATTGCCGGAGTTGGTGGCCGCTCCCGCAAGCCAAAGTGCGCTGACTCGCCTGCCATGCTCGGGCCCTCCTTGCGATCCTCTCGATGATCTAATCCGGCGGCGATAAACCGACAAGGGTGGTGCCCTCGTTGACGCGGACGGGGTGCTTGCCGCACATCACGCCCGCGGAGACGATGTACCGATGTCGCCTCTGCCTGCCCCAAGTTTCACGCCGAAGCAGGGTCAGTATTTGGCCTTCATCTACGCATATATACGCGCCCTCGGCCGGCCTCCTGCCGAGGCTGACCTTCAGCGGCATTTCGGCGTCACCCCACCCTCTGTCCACCAGATGGTGCTCACTCTCGAACGAGCTGGGCTGGATCCGACGAAGACCTGGAGCTGCCCGCAGCATCGAAGTGCTAGTTGCCCCTGAACTACTTCCCGTCCTGCGTTGACCCTTGTAGGACCAATCGAGGGCTCTATCCGGGCGCGGGCCATCACATGCTGTCGATGAGGGCGATCCGGCAAGGCGGCGACGGATTGGGGGCCCCGGCGTTCCGCTCAGCTGTAGGCCGCCTCCCGTAACGCAGCCTGCACGGCCGTATCGAGCGCGATGAGAAACCGGGAGCGGTCCCTCTTGGTCAGAGGAGCTGGTCCGCGGGTATTCGCCCCGAGCTCCCGGAGGTGCCGGGCTATCTCTCGACCAGCCAGCGCATTGCCTATGTTCGTTTGCGTCCAATGTTTTCCGGTCGGGGAGACGACGCGCGCGCCCTTTCTGAGACAGCGTGCTGCCAGCTGGATATCCGAGGTGACGCATACGTCGGCGGCCGAGATGTGCTCTGCAATCCAGTCGTCGGCCGCGTCTGCGCTGTCGGCCACGAGAACCATTCTCACGTTCGAGGTACCTGGCGGCCGGATCGGCCGCGAGCCGTTGGAGACAACCAAAACATTAAGCCGAAGGCGCGCCGCCACACGGTAGATCTCCTCTCGCACCGGGCACGCATCACCATCGACGTAGATGTCAGTCAACTTCCGGTCCGCTGCCTTAGCACATTAGCCATTCCCGGAGCTTCGACCACCGCCGCCGCACTCGGCCTCCCTTGACTGCGATCGCGAGCGCCTTGCGCTGCCCAACGAGGACCACGAGGCGCTTCCCGCGCGTCACGCCAGTGTAGAGGAGGTTCCGTTGCAGCATCACATAGTGCTGCGTGGTCAGCGGGATCACCACGGCTGGGTATTCCGAGCCCTGGCTCTTGTGGATTGTTGTCGCATAGGCGAGCACCAGCTCGTCCAGCTCCGTGAAGCCGTAGATCACCCCCCGACCGTCGAAATCGACCGTGAGCTCGCTCTCCTCCATATCGATGCGCGATACGACGCCGAGGTCGCCGTTGTAGACCTCCTTGTCGTAGTCGTTCTCAATCTGCATGACCTTGTCGCCCGGACAGAAGGTCCAGCCGAACCGTTCGATGCGGATCTCGCCCGGTGCGTTCAGCGCGTTCTGTAGCTCGATATTGAGCGAGCGTGCGCCGAGGCCGCCGCGGTTCATCGGGCAGAGCACCTGGATGTCGCGTATCGGGTCGAGCCCGAAGCGTTTCGGGATCCGCTCCTGCACGATCGCCAGGAGCTTGCGCACACCATCCTCGGGGTCTGCCGCATCGACGAAATAGAAGTCGCCGCCCTCGACAGGGGCGAGGTCGGGCATCTGACTCTGGTTGATGCGGTGTGCGTTGGTGACGATCCGGCTCTCGGCGGCCTGGCGGAAGATCTCGGTCAAACGCACGACCGGCACGGCACCCGAGGCGATGATGTCGGCCAAAACCTGCCCCGGCCCGACCGAGGGGAGCTGATCGACATCGCCGACGAGCAGCAGCGCCGTCCGGGTCGGCAGGGCACGGAACACTGCGCGCATGAGCGGGAC
>DATEQL010000563.1:0-4084 GCA_035272665.1 Allostellaceae bacterium | reverse complement strand
CGAGGCTGAGGAGATCGCATGGCGGCGAAAGAGCGAATCATCTTCCAACCATATACGACGGGTCGGGATAACAACGTGCTGCCCGGTCAGGCAGTGCTTTGCCGAAACCCAGAGGACGCTCAGCGGCGCGCCGAGAAGGCCATGGCGGGCGGCCGTATCGTGGGGGCCCATATCCTCCGAGTTCTCGATGATGAGGCGGCGGGCGACTATGGCGAACCCGAGTACCTCGCCGAATTCGGCAGAGTGCCCGGCGATAAATCGGACGCCCTGTGACCTGCAGCAGCGCCGTCGAACGGGGCGGTCTCGAAACCCTTGTCCCTCTTACGGGGGACCGAGGGTTCGAAGCCCGACAGAGATATTACCCGCAGTTGGCGTGATGTTGACGAGCCCTGCGCGTCTCTGCCGACCGTGCCGCCTGGCCGCGCGCGGGCCCGGTCGAAATGGACGATGGAGCGCGAGGGATCGGAAGTTTGCAGACTCTTTGCGGGAGGGACATGGATTCGAACCATCGGTACCCGGAAGATAAGCCACCGCTTCGAGACGGACTTTTGTCGCCCCCATGACGGTTGCCGTTCCCGAAAGGGTTCACTTCTTTCGCGACGGGGGACCGAGGGTTCGAATCCACCTCCCTCCAGCGCCGAGTCCGGTGCGACGGGTCGCATCCATATGTCGTCATCTTGCCCGACAACGGCCGTGATCCTGAGGACGCCGAGGAGCGGCGAAAAGCACAACAGAAATACTTTGCCCGAAGACGGCGGCGATAAGCTGCCGTGAATTATATGATCCGAAGAATGACGTGGACGCTCAACAGCGCTATCTCGCGGTCCGCGGTGCCTCCAGCATGCTCGAGCATCCGGCGTTCCTATCCTGGAGCGGTCGGACCGGGTGCCCTACATCCGTCTCCCCACGGGGAGCGAGGGTTCGAATCCGCCTCCCTCCAGCAGCGAGTCGGGCACCCATGCCCTTGGCGACAAAGGGCGCCGCGCGACGTCGGCGTCGTCAAGGCGGCGGCCGAGCACGTTGGGTGAGAGCCGCGCCCATGCGCAACGGTGGTGACGGCGGCGGGGGTGGCATGTAGAGGGCGGGGGGCAATCGCACCTCGCCTGACCGCTGCATTAAAGCCAGGAGCGGAACCGCCCCCTGATCGCAGGCAACCTTCTCTCCTGCCTCATCCGATCGAGCAGACGCCTTTCTGGCTCGCGCGGCGGGGCGTAGCCTTCTAACAAGCGGAGGCGCATGGGCGAAGCGAGCCGGCGCGGATGGGTTGAATAACGGATAACCGGATATCTGGAAAAACCGTTGCGAGAAGATGGTGATTGCCGCTGTTCTATCGATCACCGTAGATGCCGCCCTAGGGCGAGGAATTTCGCCATGACCTACTCATCCCGCATCGTAACTGTAATTTTCAGCCTCATCATTCTTGGGGCCGCCATCGGGCCCGTGCATGCGCAGCAGGAATTTTCCCCGCCCCAGGGCAAAGGACGCGTGGTCGTCGTGGTTTCTGGCCACGATGGCGCTGCTGCCTACAGGGGCTTCTCCGCGCAGATTGCACAACTCGGTTATGACGTCGTCTTGTTCGACGCCAACAACATCGCAGGAAACGAGAGCGCGGCGTTACGGATCGCCATCCAGCAGGCCCAGCAGATGCCGCACGCGATCCCTGGCAGGGTCGGTCTGGTCGGACTTTCGCAAGGTGGGGGCCAGGTGCTGATTTACGGCTCGCAAATGTCCGACGTGGCTGCCGTCGTCGTCGCCTGGTATCCGGCGACGAGGTCGATCGGCGACGCGGCCGATTTTGTCGCGAGGTTGAAGCTGCCGGTGTTGATGTTGGCCGGCGAAGCGGACATGCAGCGCGGGTGCTGCCTAATCGAGACCGCGCGCGCTCTCGCCGCTGCTGCCGCCGGCCGTCCCTTCGAGCTCGTTACCTATCCGAATACGCAGCACGGTTTCATCTACGGCGGCGGCCACTACAACGCCCAGGCCTACGCTGACGCGATGCAACGCACCGCAGCCAAGCTGGCCCAGTATCTCGGCCGCTAGGCCCAGCCCGCCAGCCCGCGATCCGCCCAGCCGTTTCGCCTCCATGATCCGTTGGGGCGTCATAGCGGCGCGCAGCAGGACCGTCAGCAGCGCGACCATTATCAGGCCCCCAGCGAACTCAGCAGCGACGAATTCCCAGCCGAATCAGCACGGTGAGAATAATGCCGAGGTCGAGGACCAGATTTGTCGAGGCGAACTGGAAGGCCCTCTCCCCCCACGGATCCAACCCCCGTGGAGAGCTTTGCCCCAGCAACATCTCGCTGAACGGCTATCTGACCTCGGGTCCCCTATTCCTCAGAGGCGCCGCGACCGCGGTTGTGGCCTGGACCAGGCTTCTTCCTAATTCTCGGGCAGGCAGCCGATGTATTGGAGAAAACGGCGGCGTGCATCATCGCCCGCCTCTTGCCACGCGCGCATCAGCAGGGACACCTGCCGCTCAGTCGAAATTTGCTCGAGGCTCAGTCCTCGCGCATAGACGTGCTGCACCTCGACCAACACTGTTTCGTGAATCAGCGGTGATGTTGTCCGTTTGGGCCGGACGGCCGCAGGTCGCTTTCCCAGCTCGGCGAGCACGGTTATCGTTGCCGGACGCTCGGCCTCGACCGCGCTCTCAAACTCGTCGGTTGGTATTTCGGCGACGCGCAGCGCCGTTTTTCGCTGGCGTTCGGAGAGCCCCGCCTCTTGCGCGGCGCGAGTGCGCGTTAAATTCGGGACGCCACCGTCCAGAATTTTTGGCCTGCCCCGGTTGATGTCCTTGATCTCTACCAGTAACTCGCCGCAGCGCCGGATCGCGCGCGCCCGAACGCGGGTGGCAAGCCGGAATAGTTCGTCCTCCTTTGCCATCCGGGCATAGCCCGCTAATGCCTGGGCTTTGTTGGCCCAATCAGCGCACTCATCGACCCGCGCGCACTGACGCAGCGCTGCGACGGCGTTCCGATACAGCGTTGGCAGCTCGGCTCGATCGATATCACGAAGTCCCACCCCGAGGCCGCCGGCAGCAATATTTGCGGGGCCGAAGGGCGACGTGCGCATGTCCGCGAGAACGTGGGCGAGCTGAACCTGGAAATGCTGCCGCGATGCTTCATCGTTCTCTTTCGCGAGTACCGGGAGCGCGCTGGCCGTGACCCGCTCGGCATGGTCAATCAGCGACACGACTGAAGGGTCCGGCTTGTCATCGGTTGGTGGCGACGGTAAATCATCGTCAGTCATTTTCGCACCTCCGATGCGAGAGTTGCTAAGAGGCGAGCGCACGCCGGGAACGCGTGCGCCGTCTCGTAGAAAACGGCGGGTGATTTGGGATCGCGGCCCCGGACTTGGTCGCTGGCTACTCAGGATGCTGGCCCCTGGGGCGCTGATCGCTCTGAGCTCTGGACGCTGGCGCGGGGAAGCCGCCTCGCGCGATCCAATCGTGAGCATATCGCGTGTGGCCGCGCCGCTGCAAGCGGCTGCCGTTTACGCCGACCCAACGTGCTCCTCGATGTTGCTGCGACACCCTTGCAGCGCATGACCGACGACGAAATCCAGACCCTGTCGGTGCCGGTACGCCTGCGCCGCGCGGGGCGGGAGATCAGGATGGTGATCGACGGGGCAGATCCGTTTGCCGTGGTGAAACCCGACGCGCGATTGATCAAGCTGCTCCTGCGGGCGCGCCGGTTCAACGCGACACTCGCCCACAGCGAAGGCGTTCCGTTTGCCGCACTCGCCGAGCGGGAAGGTGTCAGCCGGTCCTATTTCACTCGGCTCGTCCGCCTCAGCTATCTGGCGCCGGATATCACGCAAGCCATCCTCGATGGGCGGCAGCCGCGCGATCTGACGGCAGAGAAGCTCCTCGCGCACTCACGTCTGCCGCTTGCCTGGCACGATCAGCGGACCGTGCTCGGCTTTGCTTGAGCCCGATACGAACTCAAAAGATCTACCGCACGGTCAAGCCCGGAGAAGGCTCCGACTTCGTTGGGACCAGCGTGGCATTCTCGCCGACCCCGTCAGCGGCATTGCGGTACTGGAATATGGCCCGACAGAGATATTGCCGCCGGTTGGCGCGGCA
>DATEQL010000562.1:0-2159 GCA_035272665.1 Allostellaceae bacterium | reverse complement strand
CTTTCCGCCCGGCACCGCCGGCAACGCGATGCCCTACGGAATGCCGCCCTTTGCGCAGACGCTATCCGACGACGAGGTCGCGGCGGTCGTGACATACATCCGCGCTGCCTGGGGCAACCGGGGATCGCCGGTGTCGTCGCGACAGGCCAATGAATTGCGCATCGCACCTTTGGATTGACGCGGCAATGATCAACTCCGAAAGCGATTCAGGCACGCAGCAAGATGCAGCGGTCAACGAGATCTTGAGTTCGGGTGCAAAGGGGGCAGTCATGCTCGCCGGCCTAGCCACTGCCATCGTCGTGGCGATCTGGTTCGCATTCTACCTTCTGGTTTTTCTGCCGCGCGCGATCGCGCCATGACGCATCTCTCGACTTCCGAAAATGGCGCCGATCGCGGCGAGCGGGTCGAGCACCGCTGGGCCATGGTGATGGTCGCCATCCTGGTGGTGCTGGTCGTCATGGCGACCTTTGCCGCGCTGTATCATGGGGCCATGCCGCAGAGCCGCGTCGAGACCGTCGACCCGCGGACCTTGCATCTCGGTGGCGAATTTATCGAGAGCAATTTGGGCAGCGCGCTCGAGCCCGATGGCGCCGTCACTGTACGATTCATCGGCCAGCAATACTCCTTCACGCCGTCCTGCATTGTCGTACCCACCGACACGCCGGTCACGTTCCGCGCGACCAGCGCCGACGTGGTGCACGGTTTCCTGATCGACGGGACCAACATCAACCTCATGCTGGTGCCGGGCTACGTCTCCAGCCTCGGGGCGCGCTTCGAGACACCGGGCGAACGCCTGATGCCCTGCCACGAATTCTGCAGCGTCGGCCATGAGGGCATGTGGGGCAGGATCAAAGTCATTGACAAGGCTGCGTTCGCTGGCTTGGCGGCCGAGCGGCGGAGGCTGAGCTGTGTGGAATAGCAAGCGGCTGGTCCTCGCGCATCTGTGGTTCGCCTTCGCCGGCTTCGGTGCCGCGCTGCCGCTCGGCGAATGGCAGATGTTCATCCGCAGCCCTTTGCACACCTGGATCAGCAATCCGGAATGGTACTACCGCTCGGTCACGGCCCACGGCACCACGATGGCCTATGTCTTCCCGACGCTCGTCGCCATGGGATTCGGCTATTTCGTAACCGAGGAAGCGCTCAAGCGACCCATGGTCGGCCTGCGCTGGGCCTGGCTTGGATTTGCACTCGTCGTCATCGGCACGATCGCGGCGATTGTCCCGGTCGCGCTCGGACTGGCCTCAGTGCTCTACACCTTCTACCCGCCGCTGATCG
This sequence comes from Allostellaceae bacterium, assembly GCA_035272665.1. Classification (GTDB taxonomy): domain Bacteria; phylum Pseudomonadota; class Alphaproteobacteria; order ATCC43930; family CGMCC-115725; genus AP-15. The sequence continues at coordinate 884 of DATEQL010000562.1, read as the reverse complement.
GCAACCCCTTCTACTACATCGGGGTTGTCCTGGTGGTCGTCGGCTCGTGGGTCTGGGTCGCGCTGATGTCGGTCAACATGTATCGCTGGAAGCGGGACAATCCGGGCGCGCCGGTTCCCTTCCCGATGTTTGCGACGGTCGCGGGCTCATACCTGTGGGGCTGGACCGCGGTCGGCGCAGCGCTCGAATTGCTGTTTCAGATCATCCCGGTGGCGCTCGGCTGGCGCAGCACGATCGATGCCGGGCTGGCGCGCGTCTTCTTCTCCTGGACACTGCATGCGATCGTCTATTTCTGGCTGATGCCGACCTACATCGCCTATTACACGATCGTGCCGCGGGCGATTGGAGGCCGGCTGTTCAGCGATACGATGGGGCGGATCTCCTTCATCCTGTTCCTCATTGTCGCGATGCCGATCGGCATCCATCACGCGTTCGAGGATCCGCAGGTCGGCGCCGGCTTCAAATATTTGCACTCGGTGTTCACCGCGATTGTCGCGTTGCCGACCTTGCTGACCGTGTTCACGATCTGCGCATCGGTCGAGATCGCCGGCCGGTTGCGCGGCGGCAAAGGCGTGCTGGGATGGCTGACGGCGCTGCCATGGCGCAATCCCGTAATGCTCGGGGCCGCCCTCTCCTTTGTCATGCTCGGCTTCGGCGGCGCCGGCGGGCTGATCAACATGAGCTATCAGCTCAACGCCACGGTTCATAATACCCAATGGATCACCGGTCATTTCCACCTGATTTTCGGCGGCGCGATCGTCATCATGTATTTCGTGATCGCCTACGACATCTGGCCGCATTTGACCGGACGTGCGCTGGAGAGCTTCGGCCTGATGCGCGCTCAGCTCTGGACATGGTTCGTGGGCATGATCGTGCTGACCTTC
>DATEQL010000561.1:0-6860 GCA_035272665.1 Allostellaceae bacterium | reverse complement strand
AGCAATTGACGGGTCCCCTGCCCACACCGGCCCAGCCGACCCCGCTCCAGGGCCGTCCCTCGACGACCCATTGTCGAGTGCCGTCCGGTCCCTTCACGACTTTCGGCCCGTCGTCATGGAATTTGCTGGGCAGACGCTTCGCCCACAAGTCGAACGGGAGATGCATCAGCCGGCAATGCCCATCCGCGGATACCACGCCAAATCTCTTCTCCATCGAGCGTTTCCCCTTTCAGCGGGTTAACGGGTCCCATGATAAGCCCCCGAAGCGCTATCGCGCGAATACTTCCCTATTGCGTCGGAGATTTGCCTTCGACAAAGCTTTTCAGACGTTGCAGTTGCTCGTCGAGCACCCGGTCGACCCGGGGCGCCCATTGCTCCATGCCGCCGCGGATGTAGCCGCCGACGACATAGCTCTGGGTCACACTGGTGACGGACTTGGCCGGTTTCAGTGTCCAGCTGAGCGTCCCGTCTACGCCCTCCATCTGCAGCGGGCCGAGCGCACCGCGCAGACGCAATCCCGCGCCCGGTGCGGCATAGACGACCTGGAGGTGCTGAACCGATCCGCCATCCTTCAGCCCCTCGCAAAAGCAGCCGCCGGCGCGCAGTTCGATGCTGAGGTTGACGGCATCGCGCGAAAAAGTGTGAGAGGGGCTCCACCAGCGGTCGACCTCGCCCAGCGCGGCGTAGACCCGATCGGCAGGCGCCGAGATTGTTGCCATGCTCACGACCTCGAAACCGTTCGGAGCGGCGGATTTGACCTCCGCCGCGGCCGGACCGACGCTTGCCAAGCCCAGGATAAGCGGCGCCAAGCCCTTGGTCGGCATCGCTCGGCCTCCCGTCTCAGGCGGCAGCCGCCGCCCGTTCGAGCAGCCGGTCCCAGGTCGTCGCCTTCATGCTCGGGCGCCCTTCGACGCGTCCGAGCCAGCAGCTCAGGTTCTCATGTTCCTGCAATATCTGGGCGCCCTCCGGCGCCTGCGCGAACATCGACAAATGCGGTGCCAGCAGCAGATCGGCAAGGCTGATCGCAGGCTGATCGCGTCGCCCGCCATCCATGAATGGCCATCCAACAGGCGGCCGATCTCGGCGATGCAGATCCGCGCATTGGGGATTGCTTTGACAATCGTGTCTTCATCGGCCGGCCGGTTGAAGCGCGGCGCGACGACGCGATTGCGCGTGATCGGTGCCGATACCTGCGGCATGACATACCAGTCGGTTATGCCCATCAGCTGGTTCATCCGCGCGGCCGCGCGCGGCTCTTCCGGCTGCAGTCGCGGGCCGAGCACGACGGCATCGACATAGCGCATGATGGCTTGGGTCTCGTACAGCATCCATCCGTCGTGCTCGAAGGCCGGAATGCGGCCGAACGGGTGGCGCGACAGATGCGGCTGCTGCTTCAACGTGCCGGGCGCCATGGCGGCAAATTCGTATTTCGCGCCCTTCTCTTCCAGTGTCAACAGGGCGGCCCGCACATAGGGGCTGCCGGGAATGCCGCGAACGATCATGCCTGACATGATGGTTTCCTCCTCTCCTCAGGTTGCAGTGGAATTGGCATAGTCGACGAAATACCGCTCGAACACATTGCCCCAGCCGCGGTCGTAGCGTTCGCGCAGGCTCACCGCGGCGTCGCCAAGTTTTTCCCAGCCCGAATGCGTCAGCTCGACCCTGGTGCCGCGGTCCTCTGGGTAAAGCGGATCTCGACCAGTTGTTCCATCCCGGCCGGCAGCTCGACAATCCAGGAAAAGGCGAGACGATGCGGTGGGTCATAGGCCGCCTTTTCGAATACGCGCCCGCCGACCCGCGGCTCGATCGCGCAATCCGCCGGATCCGGGCCGGTGTAGAATTGCGCCAATGGCCACCAGCGCGCGAAATCGTCCGCCAACAGCCCGAACGCCAGCGCCGGCGCGGCGCGAACCGTCACATTCTTGACGATCGGCGGAACCGGGAACCGGGCGATCGTCATCCCTCCGGCTCCTGGTCGATCGCTGCAGCCATGCTGCCGAGCGCCTCTTGCCACATCGCCTCGATGGCGGCGCGCAGCTCGCCGAGCGCCTGCGGGTTGGCCGCATAGAGCCGCCGCGTACCGTTGCGCCGCTCGGTGATCAGCCCGGCCTCTTTTAAGACCTTCAGGTGCTGCGAGACGGCGGGACGGCTGACCGACAAGCCCTCGGCAATGGCGGTGACCGGCCGGGGTGCTGCGAGGATGCGCTCGAAAACCAGCCGTCGCGTCGGATCGGAAAGTGCAGCAAGGCCCGCTTCGTAAGCCATGGCTTATTATCAAGGCCGTCGTCGCGGGCAAACGAGGCGCTCCCGGCGGCTTCCGCAAATACCGTTTAGGTCGCAGGTGGGGGCGCCAGGGCCACGGCGGCCTCTGTGGTAAGCAGCAGGAAGGTGAACGTTTCCTGCAAAAAGAGGCGCACGACAGTGTCGGTGTGGCTCAAATAGCCGATCGAGAAATCCTGCCCGACATGTAAGTCAAAATCGCCGCCGCGGGTGGTCAGGACAAAGGCGCCGGCGATCGCTGGAGCCCAGATGATCTCTCCGTCGACGATACGTCTGAGGTGCTCCAGCACCGGGTACCCATAGTCTCTGGCTTCGGCAACGGCGGTGTACTCGTCGGCGCCCAGCAGCACCGAATAAGGGCCATTAACACCGACGAGACGCAGCTGGCTCAAAGCATGGGCGATGGCGTCGGGGTAATTTCGTACGTCACCGGGCAGAGGCTCGATCGGGTTGCTGGTCCCCTGACGGATGCCCTGGATGCCGCCGGCGGCGTAACCGTCGAAGATCGCGCCATCCTCCGCAAAGGCAATGGTCTTTGCAGCATCCTTCGCCGGTTGCCAGTCCGAGTCGTTGGCGCCGCGCTCGACGTCGTCGATCATCTGGCGGTCGAGCTCGAACGGCACGCGCAATTCGACCAGCGGCTTGACCTCACGCTGCCGGGCGAGGATGCCGTTTCCGGGTGCCGCGATATTTCGCAGATGGCCGGTGCCGACGGCAGACAGCGCCACACCGCTCGGGCCGTGCAGGTCGACGACGCGGCGCGCGGCGAGATAGCGCTTGAGGGTGCGCGACGTCTCCTCTTCGATCTGCGCCCACGCCCCATCGGAGATCGGAGCAAGCTTGCGGTGCAGATTGTTCATGATCGGGGTTTTCCTTTGAGCGAGCCGATGCCGAGGGAACCATCTGACACCGGGATGGGTTGCGAGGGCTCGACCGCGGGCGATACGGCGGCGGGCTCCGCCGGCGACGGCGCGTCGGGGGCGACCTCGTCGAGAAACGTCGCGGACGGCACGAAGAAAAGGTTGCCGGTGGCGGCCCGGCTGAAGTCGAGAATGCGGTCGTAATTGCCCGGCGGCCGGCCGATGAACATGTTTTCCAGCATTTGCTCGATGGTGCGCGGCGAACGGCTGTAGCCGATGAAGTAGGTGCCGAACTCGGCCTGCCCCACCTGACCGAACGGCATGTTGTCGCGGACGATCTTGATCTCCTTCCCATCCTCTACGATCGTGTTCAGCGAATTGTGGGCCGAGCTCGGCCTGATCGATGCGTCGATCTCGATATCGGACAATTTGGTGCGGCCAATGATGTGTTCTTGCGCCTCGGTGGGCAGCGCATTCCATCCGGCGAGATCGTGGAGATACTTCTGCGCGATGACATAGCTGCCACCAGCGAAGGCTGGATCCTCCTCGCCAACCACTGCGGAGTCTACGGCCTCCTGACCCGTGGGATTTTCCGTCCCGTCGACGAACCCGAGAAGGTCGCGGCTGTCGAAATACCGAAACCCGTGAACCTCGTCCACCGGCGCAACCGCATCCCCGAGCCGCGCCATGATCTGAGCCGCCAGTTCGAAGCAAAGATCCATGCGCTCAGCTCGGATGTGGAACAGGACGTCGCCGGGTGTGGCGACGGCGTGGCGCGTTGCCGCACGGATCTCGCGAAATGGATGCAATTCGGCCGGCCGCGGCTGGCCGAAGAGCTGGTCCCACGCCGCGGACCCGAACGCCATGATGCAGGTCAGGTTTCCATTGGGTTCGCGAAACCCGACCGAGCGCAAGAGGGCGGCGAGTTCTGCGCACAGCGACCGTACGGCAACGCAATTGGCGGCGCCCGGATTGATCGTCACAACCAGAAAGATCGCAGCGCGCGTCAGCAACGTGGCGACTGGCTGTGGGATCGGGCTTGAATTCCCCGCCGCTTCGGGCGTGGTCATCGGATCGGACTCCATCCGGTGGTGCCCCGGCGAGGCGTGCGGGATACCACGCTCGGCCCAGCCGCGACAACCCGAGAGCGGTCAAAACGCCGAGCGAAACGATGGCTGGCTATCCGAGGACCCGGGGCCAGACCTTCGAACCGAGCGTGACGATCGTCTCCTCGATCATCCTACCATCGGGGGCGAAGGGCCGCGCGATGACCCCATCGGCGCCCGCCTCGCGCAGACCGATCACGTGCTCGACGACCTCGTCGACGGTGCCGGCCAAGGTGAAGGCGGCCACGTGGCGGTCGGTGATCAGCGGCAACAGCGGCAGATAGGGCTTCACCCCGGCGGCGTAGGCCGCCCCAGCGACGGAGGCCAAGGCCTCCACCGGCAATGCGAGCCCTTGCGCCGCCGGGGTCCGTGATCTCAAGCGTCCGGCGCCGAGGTATCGCGCGACAGTTGGACGAACCGTGTCGCGCGCGACGCGGACATCGGACGCGATGCAGGTGTTGAGCCTTGTGATGATCCGGATCGCCTGCGGATCGCGGCCGACCTTGCGCGCGGCACCCTCGACCGCGGCCCGGAACGCGCGAACCTCCGCTGCCGAGGCGCAGGCTTCCATAATCACGCCGTTGGCGATTTCGGCGGCCATGCGCTGCCCGAGCGGACCGTTGCTCGCGACATAAATCGGTATTTCGGGACGGATGGGCGGGAAGCTCAATCGGCCGTGGTTGAACGCGACAACCTCGCCGAGATAGTCGACGGTTTCGCCGCGCAGCAATGCGCGGATCACTTCAATCGCTTCGCAGATCGCCCGCGCCGGCTTCTTCCGCTCGACAGCGAGTTCGGCAAAGCCCGAGATCCCGGCGCCGATGCCGAGGATCGCGCGTCCGCCGGAGATCTCGTCGAGGGTTCCGATGGCCATTGCCGTCAGCGCCGGATGGCGGGCGAACGGATCGGTCACGCAAGGGCCGAGCAGCACCTCCGCCGTGTGAGCTGCCAACTGGCCGAGGCAGGAATAGACCTCGCGTTAGAACCTCTCGTCCGCTACCCACACCGCGCTGTAGCCGTTCGCCTCGGCGAGCTTGGCGCGTTCGACCAGCTGCCCGACCGGGGCGTCGCCGAGCAGCACCAGTTGAAGGGTCATGCTCCCGTCTATTGAAACGCGCTGACGTCGTCCGGATTGACGAGGTCCGGCACCGTCCAGCCGTCGAGGTCATACTCGGCCATGCACCGGTCGGCGAAGCCCTTCCAGCGCTCGTATTGGCCGGAGCCGATCGATGCACGCAGCGCGTCGATACGGATTTCCTCGTGGCTGCCGGCGTAATTGATTTCGTAGAGCTCGTGACGGGCGCCGAACTCGCTGCCGATCGCATCCCACAGGAGTTTCATCAGCTTGACCCGCTCGACCGCCGAGACGCCGCCGGAGCCGCGGACATAGCGGTCGAGATATTGGCGTAGCTCCGGCGTCTTGAAGTCGCGAGCATGCGAGTTGAGATAGATCAAGCTGCTGGCGACAGTTTTCTCGATCATGTGCTTGATCTGGACGTAGGCCTCCGGGGCAAGGATGCGATAGGCCATTGCCGGCTCGAGCGCCGGCAGCACGCAACCGCCGGCCCACGGCTCTGCGCTCTTGGCCATCGCATCCGAAAGCCCCCACATCGTGTTCCGCCAGGCGATCACCTCGCCGATATTTGCTTCGACCCCGCGAAACCCGCGGATCCCGGCAGTCTCGGTCGCCTTCACCAATAAACCGATGATGAAGTCGAGCTTGACCGCGAGGCGGGTGCAGCCCTGCAGCATCGCTCGCGGCAGAAACCCGCTGTTCGGGAAGAATCTGTTCGCCTTTTCGATATCGGCATACACGAACACGTCCTCCCACGGGACGAGCACGTCATCCATGATGAAGATCGCGTCATTCTCGTCGAGCCGGCTCGACAGCGGATAGTCGAACGGGCTGCCCAATACGGCGGCGCGCTGCTCGTTCGAGACGCGGCAGATGAACTTGATCCCTTTGGCATTGCTCGGCACCAGGAACACGATCGCGAAATTCTTGTCCTGTACCGGGAGCACCCCGGCATGCGCGACAAAAGTGAAATGGGTCAATGCCGAGCCGGTGGCGACGACCTTGGCGCCGGTGACATAGATTCCGGCATCGGTCTCCTTGGTCACATGCGCGTAGACGTCGGAGGGGCCGCCCGGCGCTCCGGGGGCCATGTTTCGGTCGACCGGCGGCTGAACAATGGCATGATTGACGAAAGGTACCCGCTCCTGGCTATAGCGGTACCAACGCCGCGCATTTTTTTGATATGGATCGTAAAATTCGGCATTGGCGCCCAGGGTGGCGAGAAACGCCGCCTTGTAGTCTGGCGAGCGGCCCAGCCAGCCATAGGTCAGGCGCGACCACTCAGCGATCGCGTCTCGGGCGGCGGTCAGCTCCTCGGCTGAGCGCGATGCCACGAAATATTTATGGGTGAATCCGCCCCATTCGGTCGGGCAGCTAAGCGCGTGCTTCTTCTCCACGTGGTCGCGATGCAGCGCGTCGTAGAGCCGCGCCACCATCCGCGCCGTATTGCGGAACGCCGGGTGCTCGGCGATGTTTTTGATGCGCTCGCCATAGATCCAGACCTCTCTGCCGTCGTCGAGGCTGTCGAGAAATTCCTTG
>DATEQL010000560.1:0-3557 GCA_035272665.1 Allostellaceae bacterium | reverse complement strand
AGGCATCGCAAAGATACTGTTTTTCATCTTCCTAGTTGTCTTCGTCGTGATGCTGCTGACGGGTCTGATGGGCAGAAGAAGCCCGCCTATCTAGGTCTCGATCTATTCAGCGGATGCCTCTAGCGGGCAAACTGGCCGTAGTCGGCGACCATATCATTGACGAGATCGAAATCGACGCTTCGACCGCCACACTGCGAGGTCCGGAGCTGAGCCAGTCCCCATTTTCTCGTCTGGTAGTAGGTGTGGTAATCCGGCCAAGCAGTCGGGGCTGCGAGCCAGCACAATTCAGCGAGCCCGGAGGTTTGTAGCACGTCGCAGACCAGCCCGCTGCCGTAGACCCCGATCCGGTAGCCGAGGCCGGCGAGGCTGGCTTTCAGTTCCCGGAAGTAGGCGACAACATTCGTCAGCTCGTAGCTCATCCGCCATGGGCCATCGACCCCGAAATATATGGCGCTGCCTCGCGGTTGAGAATTTTCGGCGGCGAGCGCGAGCGACCGCTCGGCATCCTGGCGCCCCCGCAACGCGGTGAACGAGGCAAACTGGTTGTTATGATGCTGAAAAACGACGGCGGTCTTGAAACCGTTTATCAGGATAAGATTATGCTCGTCCCTTCTCAAGGTCTTCCCGGGAAGGGTTTCGTCTTCATGGTCGTAGTAACGGATGATGGTGTTGACCCCGATCCCCCGCATCGTGCTCAGGAAACCCTGGTCGACCGGGGTCGATAAATCGACCGCTTCGACCCGGGGATCGTTGGCGCAATAGTCCCTCGTCTGCGCCGCAGACGTGCAAAAGGTCAAGCTCGCGAGCAATAGGCAGATGACTTCGGCCGATCTGGCGGCCGAGGATCCGGCGGTTTGCACGGGCAAGGTCCCCCCGAACGTGCTTGCGACCGCTTAAAGCACACGATGATCCGCTGAATCAATAGAGTGTCAACTTACGAGCTGCTGCTCCTCACAGTCTGATCACTCTCACCAATGGGGTCAGCGCCGGAGCGCCGCCATCAGAAGCTTCATGAAGCCGTCCATCGCCGCCGGAGCGGTCCAGCGCGCCACCGCGACGGTGTCGTTCTCAGGGTCGATCCAGGTCAGGTTGCCGCCGGCGCCGCGGGCGTAATAGCTCGCGGCCGGGGCGCTCGGATAGAGGCCGCAGCCGGTGTTGAGCCACCAGAGGTACCCGTATTGCGGGTTGAGCGGGCAGGGCTCGAGCATGCGGTCAATCCATGCCTCCGAGAGAATGCGGCGCCGTCCCCACATCCCGCGACGGAGCAGCATCAGTCCGATCCGCGCCTGGTCGCGCGCATGCATGAACACGCCGCCGCCCCAATGCCCGCCACCGGACACGGATTGCACCTGGCAGCCGTCGATCTCGACCCACGAGTTGCGGTACCCGGCCCATTCCCAATCCCCTGAGGCGCCGATCGGATCCATGACCAGCTCCTTGAACACTTCGGGCAGCGGACGGCGCCACAGCCGCAACAGAGCGAGGCTCAGGCGGTTGACCCGGACGTCGTTGTATTCCCAGAACCCGCCCGGCGGATGGAGATCGCGGTGGGTCCCCTTCGGCGCGGTACTCGGCCGGCCGGCGACGGCCCGGTTGCGGTCGACGAGATCGGGCTTGTCCCACAGAACGCCCTCCCATTCCGAGGTCTGCTGCAGCAGGTGATGCCAGGTGATCGCGCTGTTGTGCGGCGGGTCGAAGCCGCCGTCCTCGACGGTGCGGCAGACCGGTTCATGGGGATCGCGGAGCAACCCGCGGTCCCAGGCGAGACCGGCGAGAATCGCGAGATAGCTCTTGGCGACGCTGAAGGTCATGTCGACCCGATTCGTCTCGCCCCATTCGGCCACGATCCGGCCGCCGCGCAGCGCGAGGCCGTTCGGCCCGCCGCGCGGCCGCACCGGTCCGAGTGTCTCGTTCCACGGCGGCCGCTCCTGGAAATCGCCCGTGACCATCAAGGAGAGGTCGCGCGCCCACGGCGTTTCGCACTCGGCGGCGTGGCGAGCGGCGGCCGCTAGCGCCCCGGAATCGGGGCCGGCTTCGGCGGATGTCGCCGTCGCCCATAGTGCGGGGTGGGGCGGTGGGAAATAGGTCATGGATCATCCTTTTCGGCGGTCGGGCTTGACATTCCAGCGTTCTGTACGACCTCGTGGGTAGCCGATGCAGGTGACGGGGAGACCTGCTAGGATAGGGTTTGGTCAGCCTTCCGGGGTCGCCGCTATGGGTTCCTTCAGCTTGATGCACTGGATCGTGGTCTTGGCCATCATCCTGATCCTTTTCGGCGCCGGGAAGCTGCCCCGCGTGATGGGTGATTTCGCCAAGGGTATCAAAGCCTTCAAGGCGGGTATGAAAGAAGAGGACGAGGCCGAGGCGACGCCGCCGGCGCAGGTGTCGCCTCCGGGCGCCGCGACGAGCTCGCCGGCCCCTGCCGGTGCCGCCGAGCGGCCGCGCGAGCACGTCTGAACGCTACTCGCCGGGTGTCCGCTGCGGCGGCGCTCGCGCGCCTCCGACCGATACCGAACTATCGCATCGAGATCCGGACCAGCCCCACGCGCGGCCGTGGGGTCTACGCGCGTGGGGTGATCGCGCCCGGGACGGTGATCGAGGCGGCGCCGGTTATCATCATATCCCCTGCCGATTGTCCAGCGCTCGACCGGACGATCATCCATGACTACTACTTTCACTGGGATGGCGATCCGGAGGGTGAAGGACGCGGAGCGCTGGCGCTCGGCGTCGTCACCTTGTGCAACCATGCGTGCCGCCCCAATGCTCGGGTCGAGCGGAACTTTCCGCGGCACACCCTCGATCTGATCGCGTCGGCCCCGATCGGCCAGGGCCACGAGGTCACGATCGATTACGGCTGCGCGCTGTGGTTCGAGCCGTGCGACTAGTTGCGGCTCGATTGTTCAAAACTCGTAGGCGTCGATGATCATCGGCTCGTTGCGGGCGGCGGCGGCCCATTCCTGCATTGCTGGCAGCGCCATGACCTTTTCGCAATAAGCCTCCGCTTCGCGCTCGAGATCGATCCGGTAGGTCCGAAAGCGCATCACGACCGGAGCATAGGTCGCATCCGCGATGCTGAACTGCCCGAACAGGAAATCGCCCTTGCCCTGGCCAAAGCGCTTGCGGCAATCGCGCCATATGGCCATGACCCGGTTGATCTCGGCCTGAACCTCCGTGGTGACCCCTCGATTGGGAAAGCTTGAACGAATATTCATCGGCAGATGCTTGCGCAACGCCTGAAACCCGGAATGCAGCTCGGCGCAGACCGACCGGGCGACCGCGCGCGCATCGTGGTCGCGCGGCCAGAGCTGGAATGTCGGGAAGGATTCGGCGAGATACTCGCAGATCGCTAGGCTGTCCCAGATCACGAGCTCGCCGTGCTTCAGCGCCGGAACCGTTCCCGAAGGCGAGTACTTCATGATGGTCGACTTGCTCGTCGCCTCGTACAGCGGGATGACGATCTCGTCGAACGGGACCCCCGTCTGCTTGAGCACGAGCCAGGGCCGAAGCGACCAGGACGAATAGTTCTTATTGCCGAGATAGATCGTGAAATCGGCCAT
>DATEQL010000559.1:0-6949 GCA_035272665.1 Allostellaceae bacterium | reverse complement strand
TCGCCGTCCACGCCTTCCTCGACGGGCGCGACACACCGCCCAAGGCTGCGGCGTCGTATCTCAAGAATTTTCAGCGGGACGTCGCCGGCTTCGACCATTTTTGCATCGCCACTCTCTGCGGCCGGTATTTCGCGATGGATCGCGACATGCGCTGGGATCGGGTCGAAAGAGCCTATCGCGTGATCACGCAGGGCGCGGGGGAACGCGCCGAGGACCCGGCGCGGGCTGTGGAGGCCGCCTATGCCCGCGGCGAAACCGACGAGTTCGTGTCGCCGACCGCAATCGCCGCCTACCCGGGGGCGCAAGACGGCGACGGGGTGCTGATCGCGAATTTTCGCGCCGATCGGGTCCGCGAGATCGCCGCTGCCCTGCTCGATCCGGATTTCTCGGACTTCACTCGGGCAAAGCGGGTCGCGTTTGCCGCTGCGCTCGGCATGGTCAAGTATTCGACCGAGCTCAACCGCTTTCTCAAAACGCTGTTTCCGCCCGAGGACCTCAAAGACACCTTCGGCGAGGTGATCTCAAAGGCCGGGCTGACGCAGCTGCGCATCGCCGAGACCGAGAAATACGCGCATGTCACGTTCTTTTTCAATGGCGGGCGCGAGACGGTGTTTCCCGGCGAGGAGCGGATTCTTGTCCCCTCACCCAAGGTCGCGACCTATGACCAGCAGCCTGAAATGTCGGCCCCCGAGGTAACCGACAGGGTGGTCGAGGCGATCGCGGCCCATCGTTTCAACGTCATCGTGCTCAACTACGCGAATACCGATATGGTCGGGCATACCGGGCGTCTCGATGCGGCGATCAAGGCGGTAGAGACCGTCGACACTTGTCTCGGCCGGCTATCGGAGGCCGTCGTAAAAGCCGGTGGCACGCTCGTCATCACCGCCGATCACGGCAATGGCGAGATGATGCGCGACCCGCAAACCGGCGAGCCGCATACCGCACATACGCTCAATCCGGTGCCGTTCGTCGTGGTCAACCCGCCGGCCACGGTTGGTCATCTCGAGGATGGCCGTCTCTCCGATGTCGCGCCGACCTTGCTCGACCTCCTCGGCCTGCCGCGGCCGGCCGTCATGACCGGCCATTCGCTGATCACAGAGGCCGCGGGGCTGGAGGCGGCGGGCTGACCCCGGATCTGGCAGCTTTTTCTCCGACCGGCCCGACTTGATCATTGGGCACGGTGGCGGATATTATCCGGGCTAAGAGATCGTGGTGGGGAGCCCATCGCGCTCCGGATTTTAGGAAAAGTGAATGAAGCGTTCGGGTCTTCTCGCGGCGGCTGTCGCAACGGTTCTGGTGTTCTCGCTGCGCCAGGATGTCGGGGCGGCAACCTCCAACTCGACGGACACTTACAAGCAGCTCAACCTGTTCGGCGAGGTCTTCGAGCGGGTGCGTGCCGAATATGTCGACGATGTCAGCGACGATTCTTTGGTCGAGTCGGCGATCAACGGCATGCTGACCTCGCTCGACCCGCACTCAAATTATTTGAACACGAAGAACTTCAACGACATGAAGGTCCAGACCCGTGGCGAGTTCGGTGGGCTCGGGATCGAAGTCTCGATGGAGAACGGCCTCGTCAAGGTGGTCTCGCCGATCGACGACACCCCTGCCGCCCGCGCCGGGCTGAAGCCCGGTGATCTGATCACCCATCTCGACGGCGACCCGGTCCAGGGGATGACTCTTCCCGAAGCGGTCGAGAAGATGCGCGGTCCCGTCAGCAGCGAGATCAAGCTGACGATCCGGCGAGAGGGGCGCGACCCTTTCGACGTCAAGCTGGTTCGGGCGACAATCAAAATCCAGTCCGTACGCTCGCATCTCGAAGGCGACAATATCGCTTACGTCCGGATCACGACCTTCAACGAGCAGACCGACGTCGGCCTCAACAACGCGATGAAGAACCTCAAGCAGCAGGCCGGCAACAAGATCCTCGGAATGGTCCTCGACCTGCGCAACGATCCGGGCGGGCTGCTCGACCAGGCCGTCGCGGTCGCGGATGCCTTTCTCGACAAGGGTGAGATCGTGTCGACCCGCGGTCGGCGCAGCGAGGATGCCCAGCGCTATAACGCTCGTCCGGGCGACATCGCCGCCGGCCTGCCGATGGTCGTGTTGATCAATGGCGGCTCCGCTTCGGCCAGCGAGATCGTCGCCGGCGCGTTGCAGGATCACCACCGGGCGATCCTGCTCGGCACGCGGTCGTTCGGCAAGGGATCGGTCCAGACCATCATCCCGCTCCCCGGCCACGGGGCGATGCGGCTCACCACCGCGCGTTATTACACGCCCTCGGGACGGTCGATCCAGGCCAAGGGGATCGATCCGGACATCGTTGTCGAAGCCGCCAAGATCGAAAAGACGAATGAGAAGGGCGAAAAGGTCACGACGGCGTCGGATTTGAAGAAGGACGATTCGGACGAGGGCGGTGCCGAGCAGGCCTCGGTTGATCCGTCGATCATCGGGACGCCGGCGGACTATCAGTTGACCCGGGCGGTGGACATGCTGCGCGGCATCGCGTTGTTCAACGGGCGCGTGGTCAACTGAGGCCCCCCGCGGGAGCGGGCCTCTCCGCATCGGAGCGGCAGATGACGGGCGAGAAACCGGGATACCGCCCGGCGGTCGGCATAATGCTGTTGAACCGCGGCGGCGAGGTCTTTGTCGCTCGCCGTATCGATATGCCTGTGATGCCGGCTTGGCAGATGCCGCAGGGTGGAATCGACCCGGGCGAGAGCCCGCTGCAGGCGGCGTTGCGCGAGCTCAAGGAAGAGATCGGCACCGACAAGGCGGAGCTTCTCGGCGAGAGCCGGTCCTGGCTGAAATACGACCTGCCGGCGGAGCTCACCCGCGGGATGTGGGGCGGGCGCTACCGCGGCCAGCGGCAGAAATGGTTCGCCATGCGCTTTACCGGCAACGACGTGGACATCGACCTCGCCACCGATCATCCGGAATTCGACGCCTGGAAGTGGATACGGCCGAGCCAGCTGCCCGAAGTGATCGTCCCGTTCAAGCGCCAACTCTATATCGACATTCTCGCCGAGTTCCACGTGCATTGCACCGCAGCAAGACTCTTTGGCGCCCACCTCTCAGAGACGTAACCGGCCGACGGCCTCATCGATTGTCGAGCCATCCGGCATCGCGGTCTGAGCGCCGCGCGCCAAGCAGGCGAGCCCCGCTGCAGCGCTCGCCCGGCGCAGCGCGGTTTCCAGGGTCGAGCCCCGATCGAGTGCTGCCGCGAGAACGCCGACAAAGGTATCGCCGGCGCCGGTGGTGTCGACCGGCTCGATCGGCAGCGCCGGCACCTCTATCCTCGTGCCGTCGCTGAGGAAGGTGATCGCCCCCGCCGCCCCGCGTGTGACGACGAGCCCTTGCCGCAAACGTCGCGCGAGCCGCTCGGGATCCGACCCGGTCGCCGCCACCTCGCCCTCGTTGGCGACCAGAAGATCGATTTCTCCCAGCAGAGAGAGGCCGATCGGCAGCGCGGGCGCCAGGTTGAGCACGCTGTATCCGCCCCGCACCCGACCGCGCCTGAGCAAGATTTCGGTTTCGCCTAACGGGACCTCCATCTGGACCACAAGGGTGGCGCCGGCGCCGAGCAGTTCATCGGGAACCTGCTCGGACCGCACGCTCATATTGGCGCCCGAGGCCACCGCGATCGTGTTCTCTCCCTCGCTCGAAACCATGATCGCGGCGCAACCGGTCGGCTGCTCGACGACCCGCACCAATTGCGTATCGACACCATCGCGCCGCAGCAAGTCGAGCGCGATGGCGGCAAAGGAATCCGCGCCGACGGCCCCGGCCAGCACGACCTCGGCACCGGCACGACGCGCGGCCAACGCCTGATTGGCGCCTTTGCCGCCGGGGAGCAGGGCATAGTTGCTGCCCAGAACGGTCTCGCCCGGCCGCGGCAGGCGGGGGACCGGGACGATCAGATCGACGTTGATCGAGCCGAAGATCACGATCATGTCACGACGCACTCCCGGCGATCTCTCTTACAAGAGGAGTGATCCGACAATCCGGATTCGGCGTTGGTCAAGAGAAGAATGACGGAGAGGCAATATGACCGGTTTCGAGAAACGCTCGCTCGGACGCACCTCGCTCGAAGTGACCACTCTCGGTCTCGGCTGCGCGACCCTCGGCGGCACCCGGGTGCGCGTCAGTCGTCGGGAGGCCCAGGCGATCGTGCGCGCCGCTTGGGCGGCCGGGATACGCTATGTCGACACCGCACCCTACTACGGGTTTGGACAGGCCGAGCGCTGCGTCGGTGACGCCCTGCGCGCGGCACCGCGCGACGAGTGGGTGTTGTCGACAAAAGTCGGACGGCTGCTTCGCCCTCGGCCGAACCCGGCCGCGGACGAATTAACCCGGCATCCGATGCCGTTCGATGCGGTGTTCGACTACTCCTACGACGCGATCATGCGGTCGTTCGAGGACAGCCTGCAGCGGCTGGGCCTGGCGCGGATCGACGTGCTCTACGTGCATGACATCGGCGCGATGCAGCACGGGCAGGAAGCGCATGCCGCGATCATGCGTCTATTTCGCGACGGCGGCTACCGGGCGCTCGAAGAGCTGCGCCGTTGCGGCGCCGTGCGGGCGATCGGGATCGGCGTCAACGAGCGGGAAGTGCTGTTGGAAGCGATGGAATGGGGTGCCTGGGACGCCTTTCTTCTCGCTGGGCGCTACACCCTCCTCGAGCAGGCGCCGCTCGATGACCTGCTACCGAAATGCGTCAGGTCGGGAGTATCGATCGTGGTTGGCGGTCCGCTGAACTCGGGCATCCTCGCCGGACGCGATACCTGGAACTACAAGATCGCTCCTCCGGACATCGTCGCTCGGGTCGATGCGATCAAGGCCATTTGCGACAGTCACCAAGTGCCTCTGGCGGCGGCGGCATTGCAGTTTCCGCTCGCCCACCCCGCCGTCGCCGCGATTATTCCGGGCCCGCGCAGCGTCGCAGAATTCGAGGCCAATCTGCGTCTTCTGCGCTATCCTGTCCCATCGGCGCTGTGGCGGGACTTGCGGGACGCCAAGCTGCTCCACCCGGATGCGCCAACACCAGCCTGATCGATTGGGGGAATTCCGATGAAATTGACCGGCGCAACCATCCCGGATGCGATCGTGCAACGGGTGATCCAACGGCGCGGCGGAGAGCACTCTTTCGCCGATCTCGACCCGGCGCGGACGGCCCTCGTCGTCATCGATCTGCAGCACGCCTTCATGAACGATGCGGTCGGATTCGCGGCAGTGCCGGCGGCGCGCGACATCGTGCCCGCGGTAAATCGCCTGGCGGCGGCGGTGCGCCAGACCGGCGGCGGCGTATTCTGGATCAAGATGACCCACGACGAGCGCTGCTTCGAGGACTGGTCGGTGGCCTACGAGCTGCCGACACCCGAGTATCGCGACAAGCGTATCGCCGCCCTCACCGAGGGCACGCTCGGCCATGGAGCTGTGGCCCGATCTCGACGTGCGGCCGGAGGACGAGATCGTCAAGAAATATCGCTACAGCGCCTTCATGCCCGGCACGTCGGATCTCGCCGACCGGTTGCGCGCCCGCGGTTTCGATACGGTGCTGATCACCGGGACCGTCACCAATGTGTGCTGCGAAAGCTCGGCGCGCGACGCCAACATGACGAACTTCCGCACGATCATGGTCAGCGACGGCAACGCCGCGCTCAGCCAAGAGGAGCACAACGCGTCGCTGACCGCCTTCTACAATACGTTCGGCGATGTCATGGATACCGACATGATCATCGCCATCCTGCAGCGTCCGCGGTCCGCGCGAGCGGCCTAGCCGCGACGGCGAATGGCAAGGAAGGGAACATGAGAGAGAATCGGGTCAAGCGGATTTTGCGCGAGGGCGGTCTTGCCTTGGGAACCCATGTCGGCGGCATCGCCGACCCGCAGATCGTCGAGCTGATCGGGCTTGCCGGTTTCGATGCGGCTTTCATCGACATGGAGCACACCAGCTTCGACCTGCACGATGTGCAGCTGATGGTGATGGCGGCCGAGCGCGTCGGGATCACGCCGATCGTGCGCACGCCGGGGTTCGATCCGGCCTTCATCCTCCGGCTGCTGGATATGGGGGTGCAGGGCATCCAGGTGCCGCACATCGGCAGCGCCGAGATGGCCCGGGCGGCGGTGCGGGCCGTGCGCTACCCGCCGCTCGGCGATCGCGGCATGGCGGCCGGCAGCCGGGCCGCCGAGTACGGCCGGATTCCGCTCGTCGACCATATGGCGCAATCCAACCGCGAGATCCTGTTGGCCTGCATGATCGAGGACATGGAGGCGGTCGAGCGGATCGATGAGATCGCTGCGGTGGAGGGCATCGACCTGCTGGCGGTCGGGCCGTCGGATTTGTCGCGCTCGCTCGGCGTCAGCGGCCAGCCCGACCACCCGAGGCTGATCGCCGCGATCGATCGGGTGCGCGAGGCGGTCAAGAAGGGAGAAGGCGCGCGGCTTGCCCTGCCGTTGAACCATGCTGCCTTTCCGCGCAACGCGGCTCAGCTCAAAGAGCTCGGCGCCGGCTATACCAACTGCGCGCCGAGCCCGGAGGCGCGCCTGCTGCGGTCGTTGCAGGATCAGCTCGCCGAAGCCCGCAAGCTCCCCGGCTAGGCCAGCCCGCGCCACCTCGCTCAAGGAAACCGCAATCACCGAGCCGGCGGCCGGCGTCAGGACGGCGCTAATACAGCGAAAATCGCGTTTTTGGCCCCGAATCCGGCGGTTTGCGTCAAAAAACATAACACGAAATCAAAGGGTTGGATGCGAAATTCGTTACGCGGCGGATCAATGGAATTTTTTCACCGATCAACGAATTTTGAGCGGCCTAACGAATTAAGAGTTTTCGCGTCGCTCGCCGATGCGAAAGCTCTGTTGGACTGACGTGGATCGGAGCTCGCCGCAGGGGTATGGAATTTTCAGGTGGTCTGCGGGGCGGCGAGATGGCTGGCCGGGCGGGAATGAG
>DATEQL010000558.1:0-4418 GCA_035272665.1 Allostellaceae bacterium | reverse complement strand
TCGTCCGGCCAGACATGTTTTCCGTCCTCGGTACGACATAGAATCCTTGTGCTTCACCACGCCTTCTATCGATTCTACGCGACTGCACCGTTCCGTTTTTGAGCAGTAGCGCTACCTACATGAATACGAGTCAGTCACTGCAAGCATGGCAGAAATACAACGCGCCTTCAACGCATTGGCTCACGATCTTTGACAGGTACTTGGCGCACGGCGCGATTTTTCATTAATGTGGAGGGTTCTATGATGTTCGATAGACGCGCGCGGCCGTAGCAACAGTCTTGAGCGCGGAACGTCATAGAAGCCACGTTGAATTAAACCGCGGTGGGCCGCACCGCTATGGGGATTTTGGTCTCGTTGCCTGGACGTGGGTGAGCCAAGCGGTCGAGTGTGGGTGTTCTAGTCGAGGGAACACGGGACTGTCAGGGGCTGGGATGAGTGCCGGCGAAGAGGCGGGCGATGCGAGAGGGCCGGTGATGGTTGTGGGTTTGGCGCGTCGAGGGTGCGCGAAGCGAAGAACGACGCAACGAGGGTGGTGACGGCGATGGTCGCCGGCGCGCAGGACCGGGCAGTGGCGGACAGCGGTGAGCACGACTCAGGAAGTATCGTACCGGTTGGCCCATTGGTATTGGCCGGAGCGTGGCAGCGGACCAATGGGTTCCATGGTGCCGCCGCAGCACGGGCAGATGTCGAGCCGGCGTCCGGTGAGTTGGTGGTAGCGATCGCGATAGTCGGTCGGTGGTGGTGCGACAGGCGGCGGGGTGGCTAAAAGACGGCGGCAGATCGCGAGATTGGCGGCCCGATGAGTATTGGCGAGCAGCCCGTAATGACGGATCCGATGGAAGCCGTCCGGCAGCGTGTGCTGCAGGAAGCGGCGGATGAACTCGGCAGGCGCCAGGGTCATCACCTTGGTCTTGCCGTGATGGCGATAATCCTTCCAACGGAAGCCGACCTGGGTGTCGTCGAGCGTGGCGAGTCGGCTGTTGGCGATGGCGACGCGATGGGTGTAGCGACCGAGATAGGCGAGCACCTGCTCGGGGCCGCCGAATGGCGGCTTGGCATAGACTACCCAGTCGATCTGACGTAGCGCTCGCTGCCGGCGGGCAAAGGCGGCTGGATCGACGAGGCTGGCGAGGGTGCCGAAGAAGGCGAGGCCGCCAGCCTGGTATGCGGTTTGAAGCTGCTCCAGAAAAAGTCGACGAAAGAGACGTGAGAGCACCGGCACCGGGAGAAAGAAGCCGGGCCGACACGCCACCCACCTGGTGCGGTCGAGCGAGAGCCCACCGCCCGGGACAACACAATGGACATGCGGATGGTGATGGAGGTTCTGACCCCCAGGTATGCAGCACCGTGACCACGCCGAGTTCGGCACCGAGGTGCTTGGGGTCGGCGGCGATGGTGCGCAGCGTCTCGCCCGCTGCGCGGCACAGGATGGCATACACCACGGCCTTGTTCTGGAGGGCGATCCCGGCGACGGGAGAGGGCACGGTGAAGACGACGTGGAAGTAGGGCACCGGCAGCAACTCGGCCTGTCGTGCGGCGAGCCATGCAGCGCGCGACAGGCTCTGGCACTTCGGGCAATGTCGGTTGCGGCATGAGTTGTAGGCGAGCCGGACCAGACCGCACGCTGCGCAGCGCTCGGCGTGGCCGCCCAACGCCGCGGTGCGGCACGTCTCGATGGCGGCCATGACGCGGCGGGCGCCGCGCCCAAGCTGTGCACCATGGGCGCGACGATAGGCCTCGCCGTGGCGGCGGAAGAGATCCGCCACCTCGAGCGCAGGCTGCATGCTGGCCGCTCAGCTGGGCGGCGGCAGTCTCAGACGGTCGAGCGGGCTGACCGTGCCATGGATCGTGCTGCTTGCCACTTGCGTGTAGCGCGCCGTCGTCGACAAGTTGCTGTGCCCAAGCAGCAGCTGAATGATGCGGATGTTGGTGCCGCTTTCCAGCAGATGCGTCGCAAAGCTGTGGCGCAGTGTGTGCACGGTGACCCGCTTGTCGAGGCCCGCCGCCGCCGCGGCCAGACGGCAGGCGCGGTGCAATGACACTGGATTGAGCGGCCGGCTCGCCTCCCGCCCGGGAAACAGCCAGTACCTCGGCCGGGCAATGCGCCAGTAGGAGCGCAGTATTTCTAGGAGCCGTGCTGACAGCATGACATAGCGATCCTTGCCGCCCTTGCCGTGCTCGACACGGATGATCATTCGCTCGCTGTCGATGTCGGTAATCTTGAGGCTGACCGCTTCCGACACCCGCAACCCGGCGGCGTACGCAGTGGTCAGCGCGGCACGGCTTCTCACGCTCGGCACCGCTGCAAGAAAACGCGCGACCTCGCCTGCGCTGAGTACGACCGGGAGCTTGCTCGGCTCGTGCGCGTAGGCAAGATGCTTCGGCATTCTCTCGCGGCCGAGCGTCACCCCATAGAAAAAGCGCAGTGCGCACACCGTCTGGTTCGCCGTCGACCATGCGTTGCCCTGCGAGGCCAGATGTACCTGAAAGGCCCGCACGTCCTCCAGGCTCAGGCGGTCCGGGGACCGGCCAAAATAACGGCTCAACTTCTCGACCGCGCGGACGTAAGCTTCTTGTGTCGCCGGGGACAGATTGCGGACCTTCATGTCGTCAATCATCCGCCGACGCAAAGGGCTTTGCTTGCCCATCAGGGAACCTCCTGTCTGTGGGGTTGGGCGTTGACAACCACAACCTTCTCAGACGGGAGGCACCCCGTCGCCGTCAAAACCGCTTACCGCCGGAGCGGTTTAGATGCTATGGGGCGGGCGACGAGGACATGGCACCATCGTCGCTGCAACAGACCGATGGAGCGCCTCATGCCACAGCCGAACGACTTAAGCAGATCCCTCGTCGCCCTGGATCAGGATAGCACACTCATTGCGGTTATCGAGATGGGACAAGCCAGCTGGCTGGTCGCTGGAATTGTCCCTGGTGTCAATCGCCATCCGCTGAAGAAGATCGCGACGGATCAGGATCAGCTAATGCAAGTGCTCCGGCGTTGGAAGAACGAGGCGGAAACCGCGGGGCGAGTGATCAAGCGTATTGCCGTTGCCTACGAGGCCGGTCGCGATGGTTTTTGGTTGGCACGCTGGCTGCGCGCACGTGGGATCGAGGCTTACGTCATCCATCCGTCGAGCGTTCCGGTCTCGCGCGAGCACCGGCGGGCAAAGACCGATCGCCTGGACACCGAGTTGCTCAAGCGCGCCTTTCTCGGCTGGCTGCGCGGCGAGCCAGATCATTGCAGTATGGCGGCGATCCCTACGCTCACGGAGGAGGACGCGAAACGGCCCGGCCGCGAACGGGAAAGCCTCGTCCGCGAGCGCACACGCATCACCAATCGGATAAAGGGGGCATTGGCGCGCCTCGGCATCCGCAACTTCAAGCCGATGTTGCGTAACGCGCCAAAACTTCTTGAAACGCTGCGCACCCCGGAAGGCGCCACTCTGCCGCCGAACACGTTGGCCGAACTGCGGCGCGACATGGCTCGCCTGAGCTTCGTGAAACAGCAAATCAAGGAGGTTGAGACCGGCCGCATCGAGCGATTGCAGCGGGCACCCGGAGAACGAGGCAATGCGATGGTCCACCTGCTCACGCGGGTGGTCGGGGTCGGCGTCGAGACCGCGGATATGTTGGTGCGGGAGGTCTTCTCCCGCGACCTGCGGGATCGCAGAGCGGTGGCACGATACGCTGGTCTGACGGGAGCTCCGGACGAGAGCGGCAAGAAGCGACGAGAGCGCGGCCTGGCCAAATCCGGCAACGCTCGCGTGCGCCGTGGGATGCTGCAGCTCGCCTGGGGCCTTGGTGCACCAGCCGGACAGCGTGTTGGTCGAGTGGTATCGGGCACGAACTGCAGACGCTCGCGGCGCGACGCGCAAGACCATGATCGTAGCGCTCGCCCGCAAGCTCCTAATCGCGCTTTGGCGACTGGCGACTACTGGCGAGGTGCCGGAAGGCCTTGGCCTGCGCGCGGCTGCGTGATGGCCTGTCTGCGGGCAAGGACGGTTGCGGTTTCTGCAGTCCGCCAGCGTGCTTAGCGCTAACTGCAGATGACGATCCGAGGTGGCGGTAACCCGATATTGGACATGGCCTGTGCGCCGCGGTTTAGAATGGGCCCGCCGCCCTGGAGTTTCGCCGCCGATGCGTATGACTGCATCATGGTTCAGCTCGCAACAGAGCCTACCGGATACAAGTTTGTGGCGCGATGTCCGCGCCTTGATGGCGAACTCCCCTCGGACTCTCTGGCGCCAAACGCCGGCTTGTCATCGACTGGCAGCAACGCCCAACAGAACAACAAACCGGATCGATTGTCCGAGCCACCCAGGAAACGTGACAGTCACGATTGACAATCGGAGGTCGGTATTCCCAGACATCGCATCCACGAAGTGCCGCTGACCGCTGCTCAGCGGCAGGCGCGACGC
>DATEQL010000557.1:0-3093 GCA_035272665.1 Allostellaceae bacterium | reverse complement strand
GGCTTATGAGGAGATGACGCCAA
Organism: Allostellaceae bacterium; assembly: GCA_035272665.1. Taxonomy (GTDB): domain Bacteria; phylum Pseudomonadota; class Alphaproteobacteria; order ATCC43930; family CGMCC-115725; genus AP-15. The sequence continues at coordinate 3,070 of DATEQL010000557.1, read as the reverse complement.
AGCCGTGGGCGGAATATCGCGGCGCCAACGTCTGGAACGAGCCGAAAGACAAGACCTTTGTCTATAAGGGGCATCGGGCGGGCGCCAAGTTTATCGCCACCGGGATGCTGGAATCGGGTTTCGACGTTTCCTACGCCTACCGGCCGCTGCATCACCAGCTCGGCCACGCCTTTCTCAACACGCTCCTGTTTCTCGATTACGACCGCAAGGGGTTCCCCTATCCGGTGGTCCCGTTCCAGGTCAATTGCTATGGCCGCCGGGTCATCGCGCAGCAGGCCGGGGTACGCGGTCTGAGCGAGTTTCCGTCGGAGGCCGAACTCGATCCCCCCTCGCCTGCTCCGTGGCGGTGTTTCGACCTCGGTGCGGCCTGCGCACGGGTCGTCGAGAAGAGCCAGTGGCGGGTGGCGCTGATCGCCTCGTCGAGCTGGTCGCACGCGTTTCTGACGCCGAAGCACTATCTGCTCTATCCCGACGTCGAAGCCGACCGCGCGCTCTACAACGCGCTGCAGGCGGGCGACTACGCGACCTGGCGGGAACGGCCGCTGAGTGCCATCGAGGACAGCGGCCAGCAAGAAGTCCTGAATTGGATGTGCCTGATGGGCGGGATGAAGGAACTCGCGCGGCGGCCGTCCGAAACCTCCTACGTCGAGAGCTATATCTTCAACTCGAACAAGTGCTTCGCCGTCTACCAGCCGTGAGAAAATGCCGGTAGGAGGACAAATCCTCTGACCAACGCAACCGTCATTCCGGGATGCCGCACAGGGGCAGGCCCGGAATCCATGAACGCGGACCTTTCCGTAGATTTCGCAGGTCGGTGTTCATGGATTCCGGGTTCGCGGATTCCATCCGCGCCCCGGAATGACGAAGATCCCGTGTTCTTTAGGTCGCGCTGACTGCGGCGGCCAACGATGGCTGATCTGCCGGGAAAGGATCTGGCGCGGGAGCTGATCGACAAGAGTCGAGCCGAGCGCCGCGCCACCCCGGTCGAGGCGGTGATCGCGATGGTCCGCGACGGAGGCTTTGACGACGACAAGGCGCACCGCCTGATCGGCCGGCTGTGGACCCTGGAGCGGATGTTTTATTACATCTATGGCGGCTGGGGCCAAGGGCTGGAGATGAACGACTTCCCGCCTTCGGTCAAATACCTGTTCTCCAAGCAGATCGTCGACGAATCTACGCACGAGATGCTCTATCTCGATGTGCAACTGAAGAAGGGCTTCGTCGTCACGCAGAAGGACGCCTTCCGGCACCCCTACGGCAATTTCTCGGTCGATTCGGGGCTGGCTAATTACGTCTTCTCGCTGCGCAACCTCGCCACTTATCCGCACTCGATCCGCATCGCCGCGCTCAATCTGGGCCCCAAAATCCTCGAGCTCGGCTGGATGGAAGGGCTGGTGGAAGCGAGCACCGACGCGGAGCTGAAGGGCGTGTTCGAGAGCCAATTCGTCGAGAACCGTAGCCACGTCAGCATGGGCCGCCGCATCGTCGAAGAGTTCGTGCAAAAACCCGTAGACACCGAGCTGTGCCGATGGGCCTGTGGGGTCGCCAAGCGGGACTACAACCGGTTCTTGGGCGAGATGAGCGCCTTTGTCCTCGGGCGCGAGGCACCGGCGCCGCCGACGCCGCGCCGCCAGGTGACCGACTGATGACCGCACTGAAGATCGATCATGCACACTGCACCCAATGCCGGATGTGCTACATCGTCTGCCGCGAGATCGATATCAACGCCGTCTATGTGGCGCTGGAGCCGTTGCACCGCATAGAGATCGACATGGACAAGTGCACCTATCCGGCGTGCACCGCGTGTCTGATGTATTGCCCGGCGGAAGGGTCGATCATCGAGGTCGAGAGCGGGCGCTCGATGGTCCCACCCCCGCCCGAGGCATGGCAGGAGGCTTGAGCAATGCACCCGATCCTCGAACAGTTTCTCGACAAGTGGGTGTGGCCGACTATGCCCGGTGCGCCGGGCGCCGAGTTTCGCTTGCGCCTCACAAAGGAAAAATGCGTCAAGGGCTGGGAAATCTCATTGCAGCGCACGCTCGGCGAGATCGAAGAGGAGCTGGGTCGCGAGGACGAGGCCTGGAAGAAGGAGAAGGCACTGCGCGGCTATGCTGCCGAGGGCGTGCACATGTCGATCAAGCAGATGTCGGGCCAGCTGCTCTCGGTCGATATCGCCGATCAGGAGCGCTACATCGATCTGCAGCGCATGCGCGCCCGCCAGGTCTGGGACGAGTGCAAGCACAGCAAACTGCACGCCGACGTATTGCTCGGAAAGGGCTGGATCAAGGACGAGCGCGAGCTGATGGACATTGCGCAGGCCAATACGCAGCCGCTGCCCGCCTATTTCGGCATGTCGATGATGTTCCCGCACATACACCCGCTGGCCCGCGCCGCGCAGAATTACTACCAGGAAGCCAACGCCTGCATCGGCATCATGGCCTACCTCGACCGGGTCGACGATCCGCTCGTCCGGCACGAGCATCTGAGCCAGCGCGATGAGGAGCTGATGCACTTCATGGAAGGCAAGTTCCAGATCGATTTTCTGTGCGCGACCCCGGAGACGCAGCAGCCGGTCGAAGAGGCGCTGGGCTATCTGTTGCACCAGGTCGGCGGCATCAGATGAAGGTGCGGATCGACTACGCTATCTGCAATTCCTGCGGTCTCTGCCGTGAGGTGTGTCCCGAATCGGCGATCCGGCCGACATTACTGGAACCGCGGCACCTGTACGAAGTGCAGGAGATGAAATGCACCGGCTGCGGCGAGTGCCTCGAATATTGCCCAGCCCCCGGCGCACTAGTGCAATACGAGGCCCGCGTCTGACGGACCGGACTCAATAAGAACGGAGGGTGGTATGGCGCGGCAATATAATTTGATGTCAGCTGACGGGCATCTCGAGGTCCCGCCCGAACGGTGGGTGCATCGGGTGCCCGAGAAATACCGTGATCGCGCGCCGCACACCGTGCATCTGCCTGATGGCGGCGACGCCCTAATGATCGAAGGACAGCCGCTGTTGGAAGCCAATTTCCTCGATCTGCGGGCCGGCCGTGCCGAGGGGACATGGCAGCCCTTT
>DATEQL010000556.1:0-6126 GCA_035272665.1 Allostellaceae bacterium | reverse complement strand
ACCCGGCTGCACGAGCGCAGCGAGGAAGCTGGGTGGAAGCCGTCTTGACGGGCCCGAGCAGGCGGCGAGGATTGGCGGCAGGTGGGCGGAGGTTGCCGCCGCCGGCGTTTGCGGCATCGGAGCGAGCATGCAGAATCAACTTTTTGAATCGGCCCTTGGCATTGGCCAGCCCTGGTTTGTCCGCGACGTTGATTTCGACCCGACCCGGAAAACCCTGACGATCCGTATCGACTTTGCCTCTGGAACACGATTTCCGGCACCCGCCGATTCGTAACCCTGGGGAGCCGGCCAACCGGCCCTTTTCCGCAGCTTGCTTACCACAATGGATAACTGGGGAGGCGTGGGCAATGCCATGACGCCAGGCCTCCTTTAGGCCGGATTTTCTTTGACCGTCCCGAACCGTGTGCCGGGCATAGAGGCAATCGGGCTGCCGGGGGCGACTGTCGCCAGCTGTTCGCCTGTCCTGGTCTTCCTCGGTGGCGGTCGAGGCTGTCCCTTCGTCGATCGCGACGGTGCCCAACGGTCTTTTGGCGACTACCCAACCGCCGGGCTTGTGGGCGCCGAAGCGAGTCTGGTCCCGATCAATTTGGCAGGCTTGTCGGCGCCAGATCCAGGACAGCGATCGTCCGCTGGATCCTCGCCCAGGTGAGCAGCGCCTCCCAGTCGCCGCGTCCGCGCATGAGATCGGCGCAGCTCGCGGCCTCGAGCTGGGCGTCCCGCCCATATTCGTGCAGCAACAAGTGTGCGACACGGAAGATGTCCAAATCCGAGATCATCATCGCTTCCTTCTGGCGTAGCTAATCAGTCAGGCCAAGACGCGACAGTCTTAAGTAAAATGAGAGAACGATTGGTCCTCGTATCTCATATATGCGTTAACAACCACTTCGCGGCTAGTAGAAATCCGTATAAATTGGAGGTTACAGTTGATTTTCCGGATTTACAAATAAATTGATAGTTAAAGGATGGCCACTGGTTCCCGACCGATTCCATTCCCCTTGCCCGCGCATCAGATCGGCGTGCCTGGCGGCTTCGTTTTCCGCGTCGCCGCCATATTCTAACAACATCAGATGCGTTGCCCGCAAGACATCAAACCATGTAATCGTTACCAATCCCAAAAATGCGCTAACCGTGCAGGAGCAGGCCAACTTTCAGACGGAATTTGCTGGGACCAACGGCCTAGGCGCACTGGTTGACTGGTATTGTTACTTCAAGAACTGGAGGAATTTCCTTGCAGAACGCAGTCTGCGCTTATTTTGGAGAATACAACTTAATTTACAGTAAATTCTGCCAACTATGCTCAATCGATTGAGGGATCGATTGCCGCGTTCTTTTCCTGTCGCCGACCTCGCCGAGAGTTACGTCCTGGCCAGCGTGGAGATCACCGCTCCCCCGCAGCGCGTGTTCCGTTTTTCCGTGCGGTGGTCTCGGATATGGACGAAGGAACGCGCATCACACTGCGGCACTCGGGCTTCATCTCGCGCGGATCGTGCGCGAGAGTCGGCATTCGGTTCTTACTCGCCCATGCCTTTGGCCTTCAACCGCTGCGCGATGCCATGAAGCCATTTGCATGGGCAAAGCTCAGGGCGTCATCGGCGAAGGCGAAGCTGCCGTGGTCACGGATTTCGCGTGCCGCCCGGATGAGGCCGCCGAGCGCCGCGCGGGCCAGAGCCGACCCAAGACTGATCCGCTTGACGCCCGCCTGCGCAAGTTCGGCTACGGTGAAGTTCTGTCCGGCAAGACCCACAACGACGTTGACCGGCCGCGACAGGGCCGCGCACACTTCGCGGATTGCCGCCATATCCGGCAGCCCCGGCGCGTAGAGCACATCGGCGCCGGCAGCTTCGAAGGCGCGCAACCGGGCAATGGTGTCGCCGAGGTCGGGACGCGAGAAAAGAAAGTTCTCTGCGCGCGCGGTCAGGATGAAGGGGAAAGGCAGCGCCCGCGCCGCCTCCGCGGCGGCGGCCACCCGCTCGACGGCAAGGCCGAAATCGTGGATAGGGTGGGCGGGATTGGCGGTGGTATCCTCGATCGAGCCGCCGACGAGGCCGATCGCGGCGGCGCGGCGGATCGTCTCGGCGGCGTCCTGCGGGCGCTGTCCGAAACCGTCCTCGAGATCGGCCGAGACCGGCAGACCGGTCGCACCAACAATCGCTCGCGCGTTCGCCAGGGTTTCGTCGCGACTGATCGCACCTTCGGCGTCGCGTCGACCCAGGCTGAAGGCGAGGCCCGCGCTAGTGGTCGCCAGCGCCGTGAAGCCGATTGCCGTCAGGATGCGGGCCGACCCGGCATCCCAGGGATTGGGCATGACGAAGGCGCCGGGTGCCGCGTGCAGCGCGGCAAAGCGCATCGCCTTCGCGTGCTGGTTTTCCGTTTGATCGCTCAAAGCCTTCCTCCCGCTTTTGGCACCTACAGGCGCTTGGTCATGCAAAACCGCGTATGACCGGGCGGTTCGACCTCGATCCGGCCGAGCACCCGATAGCCGCAGCGTTCATAAAAGCCGGGGGCCTGAAAGGTGATCGTGTAAAGCACGGCGGCGGAACAGCCGCGGTTCTTGGCTTCTGCCTCCGCCGTTTCCATGATCCGGCTGCCGATTCCATGGCCCCGCACACTCTCTGGTAGAAAGAACAAATCAACGAAGAACAGGCCGAGCGAGGTCCGACCGTGCAATCCTCCGATCACCGTCTTCGACCTCGGGTCGAACACGAACACGCCGAGTGGCCGCGAATCCCGACAGCCGGCGATATTTTCGTTGTATTTGCCGAGACCATTCTCGATGACGGCTTCCGCGCCAGGGTCGAATTCGTCCGTGAGCGTCGTCAGAACAAAGTCTTCCATGGTCATAGCCGTCCCTCCTGCCCTCGTAAGAGGGAAGCCGCGGTCGTCGAAAATCTTGGTGTCCGAATAGCTACCGCTCTTCGGCGATCATGATGCCGAAAGTTTCTAGGAAGCCGCGCTTCCCCGGGGCGGTGACAACAACCGCGCGGCTGTGCTTCATCCTCTCGGTCCAACCGAGCTCGAAGCAGCGGTTGGTGAGTGCTGCTCCGACCGCACCCCCGATGTGCGGCCGCCGCCCGGTCCAGTCGAGGCAGGGCCGGCAGAACCGGCGCCGCTTCGTCGCCGCAGCGAAAAGGTCGATCCCGAACTCGGCAAGAAACCGGCTGCCGTCTTCGGTCACTTGCCCACCCTCATCGCCGAGCACGATGTATTCGCGCCTCGTGAGGAAGTCGGCAAGGTCGACGCTCAGTCGACCGGCCAGGTGGTCGTAACAGACTCTAGCCGAGCGCAGCTCCTGTGCTAGACGCGAAAGCGGCCGGTATCGCGGTCGGTTTTCGATCGCAACCGCCATGATGCCCTCGAGCATATGGGCGACCTTCGGCGATGCCAGGCGAAAGTATCGGTGTCGTCCGTCCTTCAGAGGCGTGAGCAGGCCAGCTTCGATGAGCTTAGCCAGATGCGAACTCGCCGTCTGAGGTGTGACGCGCGCGGCATAGGCGAGCTCGCCGGCAGTCAGGGCCCGGCCGTCCAGCAGCGCCGAAAGCATGTTCGCCCGCGCCGGCTCTCCGACCAGCCCGGCAATCTCGGCGATGAGAGGACCGGTGATCATTCGGAGAACATAGGACCGGATTTTGCCCGACTGCGGGAGAAACACTTCGATGGCGATCGAACTTACTTTGGCGGCCGATCACCTCGACTATGAGTCTATATCGCCGTCGGATCGGCGCCTACTGCCGTTCGTACTTGACGACGCGGCGTACGCGCCCCCACTCGCCCGGCTGCACGACATAAAGGTCGCTGTGCGAATCGACCCAGATCCCGTGGCAGGAACGATTGACCGGGCCATCGCCCCAGCGCGCCAGGCGCTCGCCGTCGAGGGTCAGGATGCTGATCATCCCGCCATTGTGCTCGGGGATGTAAACGACGTCGTCGGCGTCGACGTAGAAGAAAGCCGGGCCGATCAATTCGGTCGACCAGACATTCAGCAATTTGCCGCTCTGGTCGAAGACCTGTACCCGGTCGTTCTCGCGGTCGGCCACCAGCACCCGCCCGCGCCGGTCAATCCATACGCCGTGCGGCAGATTGAACTGGCCTGGCGCGGTACCCGGCTCCCCCCAGGAGAACTGATACTTGGCGTCGGGCGAGAATTTGTGCACCCGAGCATTGCCGTAGCCGTCGGTCATGAACATCGAGCCGTCGGGGGCGAAGGCAATGTCGGTCGGCAGGTTGAACGGGCCGCCGCCATGCGCGACCTTCTTCCACGCCGCCGAGCTCATATCCTCTTCCGGCACGCCGGTGTCGGAGCGCGCGCCCTTTTCGCCGATGGTCTGCAACAACTTCCCGTCGGTAGTGAATTTCTGGAACTGCTGGTGGTGCTCGTCGCACAGCCAGACAACATCGCGCCCGTTCTCCCGGACGATGCGGATCGCGTGCGGAAAGGTGAACAGCCCCGCACCCCAGGACGACAGAAACTTGCCGTCGCGATCGAAGATCACGATCGGGTGCTGGGGATTGCGGTTGAAGCAGTAGACCCGGTCCTGCGAGTCAACCGATACGGCGCAGGCGCGGACCTCGAGCCCGGCTGGCGGGCGCTGCCACTCCTCGTTGACCCGATAAGTGTATTTGCCGCTGCCGACGATTGGTTCCATTTTCTCCTCCTTCCAGTTTTTCGTCATGCACTTGCTTGATCGGTGTCAGCCCCTTACCCCCGGATGCAGGTCCGGGGCAGGCTTTCGTCGTCTCGATTTTATCGAGCCCTCACTGTTACGACGACGGTGCGATTGCCAGGGGGCACGCCGCCCACCCAATTGAACGCCATTGGGTCATCGGGCCGATGATAGGTAAATTGATCCTGTCCTATGTAACCGTCTGCCGAGCGGTAAAAGACACCTTGCCCATGTATCGGGTTAGAGCAGCCTGAGCCTTTTGGTATCGTCAGAATGGAGTCGAACCGCACCGTGCCGTGCTTTGGCGGGTCAACAATCTGCAACGCAGGTATGTAATATTCTGAGCAAAGGCTGCCGGGACGACCGCTTCGCCAGCCAGAGGCACTCGCGACCATCGTCTCCTCGCCAGATGGTACTTTGCGTCTAGCCGTGGTGTTTTGCTCTGTTCGATTGGTCGAGAGATTATCCGCATAGGCGGTGATCTGAACATTATCGAACAACAGGGCAAATCCCGTGATCGCAAAGAAGATCTTACGCATTTACCCCTCATTCTTTTCGCAATCTGAGATTGTCGGTTCAATAAGCCGCGGAGAGAGGCCGCCGATCCATTATGCCTGCACTTGCCGCTTCAGCTTGGTCAGGCGGTCGAGGATCGGCAGGACCTCGTCGGCCTTGGCAGGCGGCACCGGGAAGTTCACCCGGGCCACGCGGAGATCGCGATAACGCTTCAGCGTATCCGGGTCCTCCGGAGCGCCGCCCAACGTCACCGGCAACGAACTCGGATCGCGCCCGGCCTCTTGCGCCATCTGGCGAAAGCGCGGCAGGTATTCGAGCGGATCGCCATAGCGCGCACCGCCGGCGATCGGGAACCAACCGTCGCCATAGCGGATCGCGCGCCGTGCCGCCCACGGAAAAGCGCCGCCGACGAGGACCGGCGGGCGCGGCTTCTGTACCGGCTTGGGCCACGTCATCATCGACGGGAAGTCGACGATATCTCCGTTATATTCCGCCTTCTCCTTGGTCCAGATTTCGGTCATCGCCTCGATCTGTTCGCGCATCCGCTTGAAGCGGGTCGCGAACGCCGTGCCGTGGTCCTCCATCTCCTCGGCGTTCCAGCCGCCGCCGATGCCGAACAGGAAACGCCCGCCCGAGATCTGATCGAGCGAGGCGACCTGCTTGGCGGTCTGGATCGTATCACGCTGGATCACTAAGCACACTCCGGTGCCGACCTTGAGCCGCTTGGTCGCTGCCGCAGCCGCAGACAGTGTCACAAAGGGGTCCATCACGTCGTAATAGCGCTGGGCCAGCTCGCCGCCGCCCGGAGTGGGGGTGCGCCGCGAGGCCGGAATGTGCGAATGCTCGGCCGCCCAGAGCGCGTCGAAGCCCCGCTCCTCCAGCGCCACCGCCAGCTCGGCCGGCGAGATCGAGTAATCGGTAAAGAAGATCGACGCGCCGAATTCCATGG
>DATEQL010000555.1:0-5045 GCA_035272665.1 Allostellaceae bacterium | reverse complement strand
GAGCCAGGGGGTCGAGGCGCAGACCCTCGCCAATGTCTATCAGGCGATCGAAGCCGGGCACGAGATCGTGCCGGTGTTGAACAAGATCGACCTGCCGGCCGCCGAGCCCGATCGCGTCAGGGTGCAGATCGAGGATGTCATTGGGCTCGACGCCTCGGACGCACTCCTGATCTCGGCCAAGACCGGGCTCAATGTCGACCGGGTGCTGGAAGCGCTGGTGACGCGTCTGCCGCCGCCGCAGGGCGACGTCGATGCGCCGCTCAAGGCGCTCTTGGTCGACAGCTGGTACGACCCCTATCTGGGCGTCGTAATCCTGGTGCGGGTCAAGGACGGGGTGCTCGCGGCGGGCCAGAAAATCCGGCTGATGGCGACCGGCGCGGTGCACACGATCGAGCGGGTCGGAGTCTTCACACCGAAAGGGGTGGCGGTCGAGGCGTTGGGGCCGGGCGAGGTCGGTTTCATCACCGCCGGCATCAAGACCGTCGCCGACTGCCGGGTCGGCGACACGATCACCGAAGATCGCCGGCCGGCCGCAGCCCCTCTGCCCGGCTTCAAGCCGGTGCAGCCGGTCGTCTTTTGCAGCCTCTTCCCGACCGATGCCGCCGATTTCGAGCGCTTGCGCGACAGCCTCGCCAAGCTGCGGCTCAACGATGCGAGCTTCGAATACGAGCCGGAGACATCGGTAGCACTCGGTTTCGGGTTCCGCTGCGGTTTCCTGGGCCTGCTGCATCTCGAGATCGTCCAGGAGCGCCTTACCCGCGAGTTCGATCTCGACCTCCTGGCGACCGCCCCCTCGGTCGTCTACCGGGTGCATCTGACCAACGGCGCGGTGCGCACCCTGCACAACCCGGCCGATATGCCCGATCCGGTGCGCGTCGACCGTGTCGAGGAGCCGTGGATCAAGGCGACCATCCTCGTCCCCGACACTTATCTCGGTCCGATCCTGGCGTTGTGCGAAGAGCGCCGCGGCGAGCAAATCGATCTGACCTACGCCGGCAACCGGGCGATGCTGATCTATCGGCTGCCGCTGAACGAGGTGGTCTTCGATTTTTACGACCGGCTGAAATCGGTGAGCCGTGGCTATGCCAGCTTCGATTACCAGATCGACGATTACCGCCAGGGCGACCTCGTGCTGATGAACATCCTCGTCAACAGCGAGCCGGTCGATGCGCTGTCGGTCATTGTCCATCGCAAGGAGGCCGATCGGCGCGGCCGGGCCTTGTGCGAGCGGCTGAAGGATTTGATCCCGCGCCAGCTCTTCCAGGTCGCGATCCAGGCGGCGATTGGCGGGCGGATCATCGCCCGCGAGACGGTCAAGGCCTTGCGCAAGGACGTACTCGCCAAATGCTATGGCGGTGATGTAACCCGCAAGCGCAAGCTCCTCGACAAGCAAAAAGAGGGGAAGAAGCGGATGCGCCAGTTCGGCAAGGTCGAGATCCCGCAATCGGCCTTTATCGCCGCCCTCAAGATGGGCGACGGCTGAGCACCGCCGGTCAGGAGCGCCGCGCGTCGCGCTTTCGGAAGAGGACGAGCAGCAGCACCCCCAAAATCATCAGCACCGCGAAGGCCCAGGACAGCAGGATGCTGACGATGATCGGGTCCCACAGGAAGGGGTGGATGTAGCGCTGGACCACCGCCTGGACCAGGTTCAGACTCGACCGGTTGAGCTGGTACCATAGCTGACCGAGGGCGATTGGTGCCCAATGTTTAGTGTCGATCCAGACGAGCCCGTCCCGGACCAGCACGGCGCCGCCGGCGAGCAAAAGAATCCAGCCGATCAGGCGCCCGACGATCATCGACCCATCCCGTAGCCCCGCCATACTTGCTTCCAGGATCCCGCCCGCCGCTTGGTGGCTGTCAGCGTGACACTAAACCGTAACCTTGACGGCGGGGGAACAGTCTGCGGATAATCGTGTTGTCCAAGGGGTGCCCCGGCAGGGGGCTGAGACGCCGCCGGCGGCGCGGCAACCCTTCGAACCTGATCCGGGTCGTACCGGCGTAGGGACAGGAACACCGCGGCAAAAGCCGACCTCCTTCTCCGCGGATACCCCGGGTCTTCCTGCAACCGGTGCAACGGAGATCCACGATGCCCGATTCAGCGCCACTCACAGCAGCGAAGCTCGTGCCCAAGGTCGAGGAGCTCCGGGTTACCACCGGGCCCTTCCCGGCCTCGCGCAAGCTCCACGTGCCGGGCCGGCTGCATTCCGAAATCTCGGTCGCGATGCGCGAGATCGACCTCGATCCTTCAGCCGGCGAGCCGCCGGTTCGCGCCTACGACACCTCGGGCCCCTATTCCGACCCGGCGGTCGAGACCGACATCAACCGCGGCTTGCCGGAATTGCGCAAGCCATGGATTCTGGCGCACGGCGATGTCGAGTTCTACGCAGGCCGCGAAATCAAGCCCGAGGACAACGGTTTGCGGCGTGGCGAGGCGAGTGGCGTCTCGCTGTTTGATCGCGGGCGGCGCCGGGTGCTGCGCGCCAAGCCGGGCGCTGCGGTGACCCAGCTCGCCTATGCCAGGCGCGGCGTCGTCACGCCAGAGATGGAATATGTCGCGATCCGCGAGAATCTCGGCCGCGAGAAATTGCGGCGCGAAGGGGCCGTCGACGGCGAGTCGTTCGGCGCCTCGATCCCCGACCATGTGACGCCGGAATTCGTCCGCGACGAGATCGCGCGCGGCCGCGCGATCATCCCGAACAACATCAACCACCCGGAAACCGAGCCGATGGTCATCGGCCGCAACTTCCTGGTCAAGGTCAACGCCAATATCGGCAACTCGATCGTCACCTCCTCGGTCGCCGAGGAGGTCGAGAAGATGGTGTGGGCGACGCGTTGGGGTGCGGACACGGTCATGGATTTGTCGACCGGCCGCAACATCCACACGATCCGCGAGTGGATCATCCGCAACTCCCCGGTGCCGATCGGCACGGTGCCGATCTACCAGGCGCTCGAAAAGGTCGGCGGCAAGGCCGAGGAGCTGACCTGGGAACTCTTCCGCGACACGTTGATCGAGCAGGCCGAGCAGGGGGTCGACTACTTCACGATCCATGCCGGGGTGCGGCTGCCCTACATCCCGCTGACCGCCGACCGGGTCACCGGCATCGTCTCGCGCGGCGGCTCGATCATGGCCAAGTGGTGCCTCGCCCATCACCAGGAGAGTTTCCTCTACACCCATTTCCGCGAGATCAACGAGATCATGCGGGCCTATGACGTGAGCTACTCCTTGGGCGACGGCCTCAGGCCCGGATCGATCGCCGACGCCAACGACCGCGCCCAATTCGCCGAACTCGAAACCTTGGGCGAATTGACCAAGGTCGCCTGGGAGGACGACGTCCAGGTCATGATCGAAGGCCCCGGCCACGTGCCGATGCACAAGATCAAGGTCAACATGGAAAAGCAGCTCGAGGAATGCGGCGAGGCGCCGTTCTACACCTTGGGGCCGCTGACGACCGATATCGCGCCGGGCTATGACCACATCACCAGCGGCATTGGGGCCGCGATGATCGGCTGGTTCGGCACCGCACTCCTCTGCTATGTCACGCCGAAGGAGCATCTGGGTCTGCCCGACCGCGACGACGTCAAGGTGGGTGTCATCACCTACAAGATCGCTGCCCACGCGGCCGATCTCGCCAAGGGTCACCCGGCGGCGCGCGAGCGCGACGACGCCTTGTCGCGGGCGCGCTTCGAGTTCCGCTGGCGCGACCAGTTCAACCTGTCGCTCGACCCCGAGACGGCCGAGAAATTCCACGACCAGACCCTGCCTGCCGAGGGTGCGAAGCTCGCGCATTTCTGCTCGATGTGCGGCCCGAAATTCTGTTCGATGCAGATCACCCAGGAGATCCGCGACTACGCCCGCACCGGCATGGAGGAGAAGTCGAAGGCGTTCCTCGAGCAGGGTGCGGAGATCTACACCGAAAAGGCGGTCGCCGCAGAGTGAGCCCCCACCCTACCCCCGGAACGCCCGCCCCGGCGGGCGGCCGTCCGGGGGCTCCCCCGCGTGCGGGGGAGGGAATGGGAGGGGGCGCGGCTGGAAAAGAGGGTCGCCGCTACCCGGACCGTCCGATCGTCGGTGTCCTGGCAGTGGTGTTGCGCGGCGAGCGCGTGCTCGTCGTACGGCGGGCCAACCCGCCGATGCCGGGCCGCTGGGGTTTTCCCGGCGGCGTGCTCGAATTGGGCGAGACCGTCGCCCAAGGGGCGATGCGCGAGCTCTTAGAAGAGACTGGGGTCACCGCAGAGGCAGAGGGTCCGCTGACCGTCATCGACACGATAGACCGCGATCGTGAGGGCCGCATCCGCTACCACTACACGCTCGTCGCGGTCGTCGGGAGTTGGCAGGCGGGCGAAGGGGTCGCCGGTGACGATGCCGACGAGGTCGCCTGGCTGACCCGCGCCGAGATCGTCGAGCAGAACCTACCGACCGCCCCCGCCCTCTTGCCGCTGATCGACCTCGCGCTACGGAAGGCCTGATCGTGAGAGGGTTCATCTTCGGCGTCTTGGCAACGATCGTCGTCGCTGCGGCATGCGGCTACGCCGCCCTGCGCACCGTGCCATTCCGGCCAATGCCGACCCCAAGCCCCGTTGGTTTGAGACCTGGGCGGCCGGCACGTCGCTCGATGCGACCTCGCTCGCGACGCTCCCAAAGGCCCCAATCCGGCCGCCTTGACGGATGCCAATCTGATTGCGGGCATCGACGTTTACGGGCAGCACTGCGCGATCTGCCACGGCACCGCAAAAGGCGATGCTTCGGCGACGCCGATCGCCAAGGGCGAGTACCCGTCACCTCCACAACTGGCGACGGCCGTCCACATATGTTGGTGTGGACGGCCCCCGACGGCATCAAGCGTGCCAGAATGAGGTCGCTGTAGATCTCAGACAAAGGAGGCCGTCCGTGGAACAGATTAGCCGAATTGGTATGGATACGTCGAAACACATTTTCCAGCTTCACGGAGTGAACACTGCCGAGCGGCCGGTTCTGCGCAAGAAGCTGCGGCGCAAGGAGATGTTCGCATTCCTCGAGCAGCTTGCGCCGACGGTGATCGCGATCG
>DATEQL010000554.1:0-2073 GCA_035272665.1 Allostellaceae bacterium | reverse complement strand
CGAAACCGAAGGCTTCATGAACCGGGCGCGGTTTCAGCAGATGAAAAAAACCGCCTTTTTCATCAATATCGGCCGGGGCCTGACGACCCGGCTCGACGACCTCGCCGCGGCGATCGAGGCCGGTGAGATTGCCGGCGCCGGTCTCGATGTCTTCGAGCAGGAGCCGCTGCCCGCCGACCACAGGCTCTGGACCCTGCCGGGGGTGCTGATCACACCGCATATCGCGGGCTACGGCCCCTACCTCGACGACCGGCGCTACGAGATCATCCTCGACAATTGCCGGCGGTTCCTGGCCGGCCAGCCGCTGCGCAACCTCGTCGACAAGGCGCGCTGGTTCTGACCGTAGCTATGGAAAGCTGACCATATCATCATCGTCGAGCAGCGGGTGGCTGTGCTCGCCCGGCTCGACTGAAACTGCGAGGCGAGCTTCACCCGGCACCGCGCTGCGCCAAGTACCAGTCGATGATCTCTTCGCCGGTCCAGAACAACACGTCGCCATGGTCGCGGATATGGGCGAGCGCGTCGCGAAAATATCTGAGCCGGTGCGGCGCCCCCATGATGTAAGGGTGTACCACCAGCGCCATGATGCGCGCCGACCGCGCTGCGTCGGCGTAGAGCTGCGCGAATTGATCGATCGCGCGATCGTAGTATTCGCTCGCCTTGTGGTGCTGGATCAGCATCATCGCGACGTCGTTGCATTCCTGTGCGTAGGGGAGATTGACGATCGGCCTGGTGCGGGTCTTGAGGCACACAGGCTCGTCGTCGAGCACCCAGTCGCACACATAATCAAACCCCTCTTCGGCCACGAGGTCGGGCGTCTCCCAGGTTTCGGTCAGCCCGGGGCCGAGCCAGCCGCGCGGTTGCCTGCCCGTGAAATTGCGGATCGCTGCCGCCGTCTTGCGGATGTCGTCGCGTTCGTCGGCGACCTTCTGCATGCTCTGTTAGGTGAAGCCGTGGCCAATGAACTCCCACCCGCGTTCGAGCGCGGCGCGGGCGATCGGCTGGTAGCGGGAGATCGCCGACCCGTTGATCGCGAGGACCGCGCGGATGCCGAAATGGTCGAGCACCTCTAGCATGCGCCAGAACCCGACCCGGTTGCCGTATTCGTGCCAGGCCCAGTTCGGGATGTCGGGCATCGGCATGCCTCCGGCCGGCGGCGTCAGCACGGTACGCGGCATCGGTTGCCTCGGATCCCACTCCTCGACATTGACGATCAACCAGACCGCGAGCCGCGCGCCATCCGGCAGTGCGAGCCTTGGCCGCTCGCTGATCGGAGAAAAATCGAGACGGTCGGACGGCAGCATGACGCCTTCTCTGAATAATCACAGTTCCGTCTTGGCGGATAGGTACCAGTCGAGGATCTCGACTCCGTTCCAGTGCAGCACGCCCTCGTGGCGACTGATGTGCTCGTAGACGGCTTGGAGATATTTGATCCGGTGCGGCTGGCCGCTGATATAGGGATGGATCGCGATCGCCATGATCTTAGCCCGCTCGGCTCCCTCCCGATACAACCGCTCGAAGCTGTCGATGCATCGCTGCGTGAAATATCCCGATTCATGATGCTGGACCAGCATCATCGGGATGTCGTTGAGCTCGACCGAATACGGCAGCGTGACAAGGGGACCGTGGGTGGTTCTGATCTCGGTCGGCTCGTCGTCGTAGACCCAGTCGCCGATGTATCTGATACCGGCGGCGGCCAGTAGATCGGGCGTCTCGTAAGTCTCGGTCAGTCCCGGGCCGAGCCAGCCGACCGGCCGAGTGCCGGCAAAACGCGCGAGCGTGTCCAGCGACTTGGCAATCATCACGGCCTGATCGTCGACCTTGTGAATCGGCATCTGCTCCCAGGCATGGCCCATGAATTCCCAGCCCGCATCGCGCGCCGCCCGGGCAACACGGCGGTATTCTCGGCAGACGCGAGCATTGATCGACAGAGTCGGGCGGATCCCCAGGCGCGCGAAAAGGTCGAAGAAGCGCCAGACCCCGACCCGCATGCCGTATTCATGCCAGGACCAGTTCGGGACATCCGGCAAAAGCACCTCGCCGGTCGGCGCCGGCAACACTTGCCGGGCCATC
>DATEQL010000553.1:0-4460 GCA_035272665.1 Allostellaceae bacterium | reverse complement strand
GGCGGGTGGCCGCCGGGCACAAGCGCATCGTTGTCAGCGATCTCGAAAACCGGCTCGGCGGGTCGAGATACACCGCCGACACCCTGCAGACCTTGTGCCGCCGCTTTCCGCGGCTGCGCTTCGTGTGGCTGATGGGCGCGGACAACCTCGTGCAGCTGCGCCGCTGGCAACAGTGGACCGAGATCTTTCGCACCGTCGCAATTGCCGTGTTCGATCGCCCTTCCTATTCTCTGAAAGCGCTCGCCGGACTCGCCGCGAGACGTTTTGCCCGGCAGCGCGTGCCGATATCGGCGGCGCGCCGGCTGGCGGAAATGACGCCGCCGGCCTGGGTGTTCTTCCATACCCCGCTCGATGCCCGCTCAGCGACACAGGTTCGTTCCCAGCGAAAAGCGATGTTGTCCCAGACCCTCACGGAGCAGAGACCCGAATTGTCCACGATCGCCCCCTTCACTCCGCGCACCCGAACGCTCGTCCGCCCACCGGCGCCGCAGCCCGGTGAACTCCTCGAACTCGTCTTGCAGACGCTCGAAGACGGCAAGGCCGAGGACGTCGTCACGATCGAGCTCGCCGGCAAGACGACGATCGCCGATCAGATGGTAATCGCGAGCGGCCGCTCGACCCGGCAGGTGGTAGCGTTGGCCGAGCATCTCGACGCAGTACTGTCACGGCGGATGCGGGTCTCGATCGAGGGCAAGGCTCAGGGCGACTGGGTGCTGATCGATGCGAGCGACGTTATCGTTCACCTGTTCAGACCGGAGATCCGCGCCTACTACAATCTCGAAAAGATGTGGGGAGAAGCGCTCCCCGACAGCGAGGCGGCTCGGCAGTAGTCCGGGAGCCCACTGACCGGCATTGCGAGCGTTGTCGCCGTCGGCTGTTCCCGCTCGCTCCGTTGCAAGTTCGAGCGTGCCGCCCGGGCATCGGGAACAGTTGTTCTTGGCGAACAGCGCGGGGGCGACCACATCAGCCGCGACTGGGGTGCGATCGGAGGTTCCGATGACGACGGCGCAAGCAGCTCGGACTGGTACCCCGCCTCGGCGTGATCTTTGGGACAACCCGATGGGGACGGACGGGTTCGAGTTCGTCGAATATACCGGGCCCGATCCGCAGGCGCTGGCGGCTCTTTTCGAGCGGATGGGGTTCGTCGCGGCGGCGCGACACCGCTCGAAGAACGTGACCCTCTACAAGCAGGGAGACGCCAACTTCATCCTCAATGCCGAGCCCGAGAGTTTCGCCCAGGCCTTTGCCCGGCTGCATGGCCCTTCGGTCTGCGCGATCGCCTTCCGCGTTTCCGACGCCGCCAAGGCCTACGAGCGCGCGATCTCGCGGGGCGCCAAGCCGGTCCACGGCAAGGTCGGGCCGATGGAGCTGAACATCCCGGCCATCGAGGGGATCGGCGGCAGCCTGATCTATCTTGTCGACCGCTATGGCGAGCGGACCATCTACGATGTCGACTTCGTGCCGCTGGTCGACGATATGACGGCGCCAGGGGTCGGGCTGACCGGCATCGATCATCTGACCCACAATGTGCATCGCGGGCGTATGGAGCTTTGGGCCGAGTTCTACGAGCGCCTGTTCAATTTCCGCGAGGTTCGCTACTTCGACATCGAGGGCAAGTTGACCGGACTGCGCTCAAAGGCGATGACCAGCCCGTGCGGGCGCATCCGCATCCCGATCAACGAGAGCGCCGACGACAAATCGCAGATCGCCGAGTACCTCGAGGCGTATCACGGCGAGGGCATCCAGCACATCGCGCTCGCCACCGACGACATCTACGCGACCGTCGAGGCGCTACAAGCGCGTGCGATCTCGTTCATGTCGGTCCCCGACACCTATTACGAGCCAGTAGACAGCCGCGTGCCGAGACATGGTGAGGACCTCGCCCGGTTGCAGCGCGACCGGATCCTGATCGACGGTGCGCCGGGTGAGGGCCAAGGGCTGCTGCTGCAGATCTTCACCGAGACGGTAATCGGCCCGATCTTCTTCGAGATCATCCAGCGCAAAGGCAATGAAGGCTTTGGCGAGGGGAATTTCCGCGCCCTCTTCGAGTCGATCGAACTCGACCAAATCCGCCGCGGCGTCCTCACCTCGGCCGAGACGCCCCCCTCGCCCTCCCGCTGATGCGGGTCCCTCCCTCTCCCCGCATTGCGGGGAGAGGGAGGGGTGAGGGGCTGTAGCCTACTCCGCCGGAGCCGGGGCCGGCTCGGCCGTACCGAAGCTCGGGGTGTCGGTGCGGTCGACGAGGGCTTCGGGGCCCTCGGTCGGCAGGTTTTCGAGCCAGTTGATGCCGGCGTCGATGTCGTTTTCCCACATCGCCCGCGGCATCTCGTAGAGAAACTCGACGCCGTAGCCGTTCGGGTCGTTGATATAGACGCTGTGCGTGACCCCGTGATTGACCCGCCAGTTGAACTTTACCCCCCGGCTCTGCAGGAAGGCGAGCTGCTTCTGCCAGGCCTCGCGGTTCGGCATGGTCAGTGCCACGTGGTTGATCGCGACCTGGCTGTTGGCCAGCACCCAGTCGGCGGGCGGCGGCAGGTTCGCGCTCTCGACCAAGGCGACGGTGTGGTGGGTCAGGTTGCCGTCATTGACGGCGCTGTAGAACCGCATCTTCGGCGGGTTTGGGCGATCGGGCCGCTGGTGCAATTCGCCGACCTGCTTGAAGCCGACGATCTCGGTCCAGAATTTGTGTGACTCGTCGATGTCGCGGACGTTCAGCACGAGATGGTTAATGCCGGAGGGGCTCACCGCCTCGGTCGGGGGATTGGTATTCGCGTCTGCCATCTCAGCCTCCAAGATATGCCTGATATCTGGTACTCCGGTTGGCGCGATCGGGCAAGCGCTACGCCACCTTAGCGGTCGTGACCCGATCTAAGCGCCAGCGGCGGTCGCCGTTCGGGTTGCGTCGTTTCGAAGGCGCGGGCGGCGCGCAGCACGCGCGCGTCGGCGTAAAGCGGGCCGACGATTTGCAGGCCGATCGGCAGCCCGGAACGCGTCAACCCGCAAGGAATGCTCGCCGCCGGCTGACGGGTCATGTTGAAGGGATAACTGAAAGGCGACCAGTCGATCCAATGGCGTTCGGTCGCCGGGTCGTTGAGGTCCTGCCCCACCGGCAATGCCGGGATCGGCATCATCGGCGTCAGCAGCAGATCGTAATTCTGATGAAATGCCGCCATCTGCTGGCCGAGCGCCGTACGGACCAGGTCGGCACCGAGGTAGTCGACCGCGTTGATCCGCTCGCCTTCGGCTGCCGTCGCGATCAGACCAGGGTCAACCAGTGCCCGCTTATTTGCAGGATACTGGTCGAGGAGCTTGGCCGCGCCGGCGGCCCATAATTTAAACAGCGCCTCGCGCGGCGAAGGAAAGATCGCCTCCACCTCTTCGACTATCGCGCCCAAGCTCTCGAATTGTCGCGCCGCAGCGGCGGCCGCAGCGGCGATCTCGGGATCGACCTTGGCATAGCCGAGCGTCGGACTATAGGCGACCTTCCAGCCCCGCATGCCGGCTTCGAGTGCGTCGCGATAGTCCTTGTCTTCGGGCGGCAGAGCGTAGGGATCGCGGTGGTCCGGTGCCGACAGGACAGTTAGCATCAGCGCCGCATCCGCCACGGTTCGCGCTATCGGGCCAAGATGCGCGAGCAGACCCATCGCCGAGAGCGGGGAGGCCGGCACCCGGCCGAAACTCGGCTTCAGTCCGAAGATGCCGGCGAACGCGCACGGAATGCGGATCGACCCCGCGCCGTCGCTGCCGAGATGCAGGGGCCCGATCCCGGCGGCGCACGCCGCAGCGGCGCCGGCGCTGCTGCCCCCCGGCGTGCGCGAGAGGTCCCACGGGTTGCGGGTGATTCCGGTCAGCGGGCTGTCGCCCAACGCCTTCCAGCCGAACTCGGGGGTGGTGGTCTTGCCGAGGATGACGGCACCGGACTCTCGCAGGCGCGCCGCTGCCGGCGCATCCTCGGACCAGTCCTGGTCTGGATCGACGAGGCGCGACCCGCGCAGGGTCGGGAAGCCGCGCATCAGGATCAGGTCCTTGATCGTCACCGGAACACCATCGAGCCGACCAACCGCCTCGCCGCGCAACCAGCGCCCTTCGGATGCGCGCGCCGCAGCGAGGGCGCCGTCACGGTCGACGACGCAAAAGGCGTTGATCCTGGGCTGCAGCGCGTCGAGGCGATCGAGCAGCAGCCGGGTCACCTCGACCGGCGACAGCGCTTTCTTGCCAAAGAGATCGAGCAGCGAAACCGCCGACGCGTATACGACATCCTGGTCGGCGCTCATTGCTCCTCCGTTCTTTCCCACTCCCGAAATAACAGTTTATGGCGCGGCTTTTGCAGTGTGAACCCGGATCGCGTAAGGTCCTTCCACAACGAAGGCTAGAACGGGAGACCCGATGACCTCCTTCGCCCGGATGCTGCGATTGCCGGGTGCCATTGTGGCGCTCGCCCTCACTTTCGCCCCGGCGAC
>DATEQL010000552.1:0-2890 GCA_035272665.1 Allostellaceae bacterium | reverse complement strand
GGGCACCACAAAGATTGCAAGCTTGCGTAGCAGACCGTTGGCTGCGCAAAAGGGAAGCGAAACCAACAAGCGCCCGCCCGCGGAGGCGGCTGCGCCGGGCCATGGCACTAAATCGCTGCGCGATAGCCCTCATTTGCGAGGACGGTGACCAGAGGAGAGATCGTCGGTAGCGGGCGGGGTGCCCTGTCTTGAGGATCGAGGCGTCTTCAACCTCATCCAAGCCAGGAGTTGCCCATGAGTACGGATACCGTCAGCCCGCTGCGCCAGCGCATGATCGAGGACATGAGCGCACGCAAGCTGTGTGCGGGGACGCAGAGAGGCCATATTCGAAGCTGCAAGCGGTTCGCTGGGTTTCTCAAGCGGTCCCCCGATACGGCCACGGCGGAGGACATCCGCCGGTTCCAGCTGCACCTTTTCGAGACGGGCACGAGCATCTGCAATCGCAACCGCATCATGACCGGGCTGCGATTCTTGTTTCGCGTGACGCTGCGGCGGCTGGATCTCGCCGCCGAGATCTATCACATCCGGGAGCCGCAGAAGATACCGCTGGTGATGAGCCAGGACGAGACCCGGCGCCTGTTGGCGGTCGCGAGCAGCCTCAAAGCCCGCGTGCTGCTCAGTCTGGGCTATGGCTGCGGCCTGCGCGCCGGCGAGGTGGTCAGGCTGAAGGTCAAGCATATCGATAGCGCGCAGAACATCATTCGGGTCGAGCAGTCCAAGAGCCGCAAGGACCGCAATGTCATGCTGTCGCCCGAGACGCTCGACCTGTTGCGCCAATGGTGGAAGACGCGTCGGCGGGGTTTCGATTCCACAACGCCCGTGGCGGAACGCTGGCTGTTTCCCGGCCAAAGGCCTGGCAACCCGATGACGACCCGCCAGCTCAACCGCCTGTTCCATGAGGCGGCCGATGCGGCCGGGATCAAGAAGGGCGTGACCCTGCATGCGCTGCGCCACAGCTTCGCGACCCACCTGCTCGAACACGGTACCGACATTCGTAAAATCCAAGCGCTTCTGGGTCACGACAAGTTGGACACGACGGCGCGCTACACCCGTGTCGCCACCGGCATGATCGCCGGCATCGAAAGCCCTCTCGACCTGCTGTCGCAGCCGCGCAAGAAGCCCAACAAGAGCAGGAAGGAACAGCCGCCGGCGTAACGACCCGCGGTAATGTCTCGCCCAGAGCTGGAGGTCGCGGATATATTCCGCGACCATGGGGCGGCGTGGCGTCGCGCCAACGCCGGGCACGTCAGCCTCGACCAGATGAAGGTCATGAGTGCGATCGAGCGCTGCCGCACGGCGGCTCTCGGCGGGCATGTGGCGCGCTGCGAGAACGAGAAGTGCGCTCACACCATCATCGCCTACAATAGCTGCCGCAACCGGCACTGCCCCAAGTGTCAGGGCGCTGCTGCACGCGAGTGGCTGGCCGAACGCGAGGCCGAGCTGCTACCGGTGCCGTACTTTCACGTGGTGTACACGCTGCCGGCTGCGATCCGCGACATCGCCTATCAGAACAAGGCGGTGATCTACGACCTGCTGTTCAAAGCCTCGGCTGAGACCACCCTCAAGATCGCGGCCACGCCAAGGCATCTCGGCGCTCGCATCGGCTTCATGTCCGTGCTGCACACGTGGGGCTCCGCACTGACGCACCACCCGCATGTGCACATGGTCGTGCCGGGCGGCGGCCTGTCGCCGGATGGATCGAAGTGGATCGCGTGCCGGCCGCGCTATTTTTTGACGGTGGAGGTTCTCTCGGCATTGTTCCGTCGGCTGTTTCTGGAGATGCTGGTCACGGCGCACGGCGCCGGCAAGCTGCAGTTCTTCGGCGATCATGTGGGGCTCGCCGACAAGGCTGCATTCGATGCCTATCTGACGCCGCTGCACGAGATCGATTGGGTGGTCTACGCGAAGGAGCCGTTCGCTGGGCCCGAGGAGGTGTTGCGCTATTTGTCGCGCTACACCCACCGTGTCGCGATCTCCAATCGCAGGCTGGTGTCCGCCGACGAGAAGGGCGTCGCCTTCAAGTACAAGGACTATCGGATCGAGGGGCCGGGACGGTACAAGACGATGACGCTGGCGACCGACGAGTTCATCCGGCGCTTCCTGATCCACGTGGTGCCGAAAGGCTTCCATCGCATCCGACACTATGGGCTGCTCGCCAGCGCCAACCGAGCCGCAAACATTGCGCATGCTCGCAAGCTGCTCGCGATGCCGCTGAAAGAGCCCAAGATCGCCAAGACCGAAGAGGTTGACGAGCCGTCCGTGCTGCCGCGTCCATGCCCGTGCTGCGGCGCCCGTATGATCATCATCGAGACATTCGCGCGCGACTGTGAGCCCAAGCACCGACCGACACCCGCGCCCGCGGCGATCAGGATCGATACCTCATGATGCCGTCACTGACGATCCGCCACCGAAGCAACACCCGCCATTCTCGCCGGCTCTCGACCGGCAACGCCCCCGCTTGCGTCGACCCGTCAGATTGGCCCGCAACGGCAGCGCCATTCTGGTCAAGAAACCTGCGGTCCGAGCGTTCAGCCCTGCAGGCACACCCTCGCCTTGGGGCAAAGCCATCGGCTCGACCGCTTGGCCTCATTCCCTTCGAGCCCGACGACGCAGCAAAATCCCCATAGAGCTTGCGGCACCGCCGGTGCCCCACCCACCGCGATTTCGTGCCTTGGCGCTTTTCGGACGCCGGCCGCATGAGCGCGTGGATGGTCTGGCATTCCGGCGTCCGAAAACCTGCACAGCAGCAGACGAAACTGCCTACACCAAAGGATTGGTTGAACCCGCTTCCTGTGCAACCAAGTTCGTGAATTGGATCACTTCGTGGAATTTGGAGCTCGAGGCATAGGTCTTCCGCCTTCAAACGGTAATTCGACTGTGCCGGCCATTG
>DATEQL010000551.1:0-10823 GCA_035272665.1 Allostellaceae bacterium | reverse complement strand
AAGGCGGCGGGCTCGTATTTGCCGGGCAGGAACTGATCGACCAGCCCGTCGAAGGTCCGCCGCCGGCCGCCGGCGCCGTCGCGAACCGCTTCCCATAAGGCAAGCGGCTCGACCCCGGCCTTGACCCCGACCGTAAACATTTCGGCGAGGGCGGTCTGAATGCAGTAGCCGGCACCGTTATGGACAAGCTTGGCGACCGAGCCGGCGCCGATCGGCCCGACATAGCGCGCCTTGTCGCCCATCGCGTCGAGCACGCTCTTGTACCGGTTGAAGATCTGCTCGTCGCCGCCGACCCAGAGCGCGAGTTTGCCGGTCCGCGCTCCGCGCGGGCCGCCGCTGACCGGCGAGTCCAGCATGTAGACGTCGCGCTCGGCAAAAGCGGTGTTGATCCTGCGCACCATCGTGGGGGAGTTGGTCGACAGGTCGAAATAGGCCTTGCCGCGGCTCATGCCGGAGAGCAGGCCGTTTTCGCCCAGCGCCACCGCCTCGACCTCGGGTGGTCCGGGAAGCGAGGTGAAGACCACCTCGGAGGCCTCGGCGACGGCGCGCGGCGTGTCGGCCCATATTGCGCCGGCAGCGAGACAGGGCTCGGCCGTAGCACGACGCAAATCGTGAACAACCAACTCGTGGCCGGCTTTCTGCAGGTTCGCCGACATCCCGGAACCCATCATGCCCAACCCGATGAATCCGATCTTCATCTCGCCCTCCCAGGGTTATTTCCCGGCGCAGCCGGCGCTACTTTTTCTCGAACACGTCCTTGGCCACCAGTGCGGCGGTCATTGCCGCCGGCCAGCCGGCATAAAACGCGAGATGGGTGATGACCTCGCTGAGCTCGTTCTTGCTCAGGCCGTTGTCGAGCGCCCGCTGCAGATGGCCGACGAGCTGCCGTTCGCGGCCGAGCGCGATCAGGGTCGCGCAGGTGATCAGGCTGCGGTCGCGCTTGGAGAGACCGGGACGCTCCCAGACTTCGCCAAACAACACCCTTTCGCTGAGATCGATCAAGCCCGGAACGATGTCGCGGACCTGCTCGCGAGCCGCCGACGGTTGCGATCGAGCCATGGTTTCCTCCTTTGCCTGATCCAGCAGTTTAGATCCGGGCGACCGTAACACGCGGCTGCTGTGAAGGGCGAGCGAGGAATGGGACCGGGCGACTTGATCCTTTACCCACGGGGCGTGCAGACCCACCTCCGGATCGAGCCGCAAGCGACAGCGTTTGCAGGCTGAAGCGGGCCGATCACCCGCGACCGCGAGCGAGCCCGGAACACCGAGAATGGATTTGAGCCAACTCCAATATTTCCCCCTCGCCCGCCCGCATTTTTCCCTGTTGATCGGGATCTTCGTCGTATTGGTTGCGTGGATCGAGGTAGGGGCGCTGCGCTTGGCCTACATGCAAATCGGTCTCGGTCCGCACGCGGCACTCCTTTTGCTGCTGGCTTCGCTGGGCGGCAGCTACCTCAATATCCCGGTTGCCCGGCTTACCGCTCATCACATCGTTTCGGGGCAGGAGGTCGCGTTTTTCGGCATGCATTATATGATCCCGGTCGTGGTCGAGTGGCCCGACACAATCATCGCCGTGAACGTCGGCGGCGCAGTGATCCCAGGGTTGCTGTCATTCTATCTTTTGGCCAGAAATCGATTGTGGGTTCGCGGCCTTCTCGCCACCGCCGGTGTCGCCGTGGTGTGCCATATCCTCGCTGAGCCCGTTCCCGGCTTGGGGATCGCGCTCCCGGTGTTCGTGCCGCCGGCAGCGGCGGCGATCGTCGCATTGCTGCTGTCACGCCGGGATGCAGCGGCACTGGCTTACATCGGCGGCAGCCTCGGTACGCTGGTCGGCGCCGACCTCCTCAATCTCGACAAGATCCAAGGGCTGGGCGCGCCGGTCGCCTCGATCGGCGGCGCCGGGACCTTCGACGGGATCTTTCTCACCGGCATCTTGGCGGCCCTGCTCGCCAGCATCTTCGGCCCGCCGGTCCGCCAGAGGGTAGGAGCAATGCAGGTTCCGCCCTGACAGGTTCACCCCTCGGTCCCGTTGCCGGAGCAGAGCGCGAGCCACCCTTCGTCGCGTGCCGAGGGCCGCCGGCGCAGCCGCGAGCGCAGCAATGGGGCGGCCCTGGCCGATTGCCCGGAACGCAGATAGGCGACGATCAGCGAATCCTCGAAGACCTCACGTTGCGCATGACTGCCTCCGATCCGGGGCAGCTCGTCGAGCGCCGCTTCGAGCACGCGCGCCGCTTCCGCATTGTCGCCGCGGCCGAGCGCTGCCGCGCCCTCCGCCAGAGCGGGCGCAACTTCGCCTGGCGGC
The DNA here is from genome assembly GCA_035272665.1 of Allostellaceae bacterium. GTDB lineage: Bacteria > Pseudomonadota > Alphaproteobacteria > ATCC43930 > CGMCC-115725 > AP-15. The sequence goes on along the minus strand of DATEQL010000551.1, from coordinate 8,521 downwards.
AGGCGGTCGTGTTGTGCGAGGCCCCGCAGCCCGACGATACGGCCCTCTAGACTGTCGGCGTCTCCAGTTGCGGCTTCGGCGAAGGCGGCGTGGAGATCGGCAAAGGCGAGGCTCGCGCGCGGGAAATGCCGCCGCGCATGCGCCGCGACCTCGGCCCATTCTGCGTCGAGCTGCGGGGCCACCCCGTAGAACCGCCAGCGCCACAGAAACGACGCCGCGTCGGCGAGGACCAGCATCGGCGCTGCTTCGGCCACCGACGGTCTAATATTGTCGAGGTAGATAGCACCGGCGCGCTCGGCATTGCCGCGGGCAAGCTCGAACAGCGCCAGATGCCATGAGAGGTGACAGTGCAGCTGCCCCTCCCGCTCGTAGCCCTTCAGCCAATCCTCGACAAAGCCGGCGCCGCCTACCGCGTCGCCCGCTTCGAAATAGCCATGGACGCGTTGATGCGCAGCATGGGCATTGCGTGGGTTGCCGGCGAGCGATCGCTCGACGAGCCGGGTCCCGGTCGCGACAGCACCGGTCTCGATATGTGCCCAGCCGAGATAGCCGAGAAACCACCAGTCGTCGCCCCAATGCGGCGCCAGCTCTTCGAGCAGCGCCAGCTGCGCCTCGTGATGATCGCGCCTCCCGCTAAAGCCCAAGAGCCCAAAGACCCCGAGCGCCAATGACAATGGCAGCGCGTCGCGCGGAAATTCCGCGACGTGCGCGCGCACCATTGCGAGCGCCTCGCCAGGACCGCCGTCGATCGACAGCGCGATCGCTTCGATGTGTCGCCTCTCGCGCGCCGTAACGCGGTCCGCGAGCGATCGAGCGCGCGCCGCCGCGGCCTTCGCCTCCGGTATGCGCGCCCGCAATTGCAGCAGCCGGCCGCGCGCGATGTGGGCCAGCGCAAAATCGGGATCGGCGGCGAGCGCCCGATCCAGCAGCACCTCGGCCCCGGGCCAAGCCGACAGTAGCAGATCGACCGCGGCCCCGTAATCTTCGGCGGCGTCGGCGGTGGCGCAGGTCACCGGCAGATCAAAACGGTTGTTCACCGGCATGATTTTCCCCAAACTGCCCGCACGGCTTCCCCGCGCCGGTGCTATCATACCGCATCACGGCGGATAGAAATTGCCCCTCAACCTTCTCCAGCAATGACCGAAGGCCAAGAAGCCACCCACAGCGGACGAGCCCGCGCCGCGATGGGCAGCGCCAATAGCCTCAAGCTCGGTCTGTTCGGCGCCAATTGCTCCTCCGGTCGGGCGGTCACGATGGTGCCGGAGCGGTGGTCCGGCAGCTGGCCCGATTGCGTACGGCTCGCGCAGATGGCCGACCGGGCAGGCATCGAGTTCATGCTGCCGATCGGCCGCTGGAAGGGCTATGGCGGCGAGACCGACTATCAGGGCGCGACATTGGAGACGGTGACCTGGGCCTGCGGCCTGCTCGCCAAGACCGAGCGGCTGACCGTGTTCGGGACCGTGCACGCGCCGCTGCTCCCGCCGCTGATCGCCGCCAAGGAGTTCGTCACCGCCGACCACATCGGCGAGGGGCGCTTCGGCCTGAACCTCGTCTGCGGCTGGAACGAGGGCGAGTTCGAGATGTTCGGCGCGACGCTGCGCGATCACGAGGCGCGCTATGCCTACGCCCAGGAGTGGCTCGACATCGTCAAGCTCACTTGGTCGCCGGGCGAGGATTTCGATTTCGAGGGCCGCTTTTTCAGGCTCAAGGGCGTGCGCGCCAAGCCCAAACCCTATGGCGGCACGCGCCCGCTGATCATGAACGCCGCCGCGTCGCCGACCGGCCAAGCCTTTGCGATCCGCAACTGCGACGCGCTGTTCTCGACGATCTCGCGCGGCATCTCCTTCAAGGAGACGGTGCAGCACGTGGACACCGTCAGGGCGAGGGCCCGGGAATATGGCCGCGAGATCGACGTCTATACTGTAGGCGTGGTGACTTGCCGACCTACGGCCCGGGAGGCAGTCGATTATTATCGCCACTGCATCGTCGAGCGCGCCGATTGGGCGGCGGTCGACAACATCCTGGCAATGAAAAACGTCACGCCGCAGGCGCATGCGCCGGAGGAGTTCCGGCGGATCCGCGAGCACCAAGCCAACGGCATGGGCGGGTTGCCGCTCGTCGGCGACCCCGACACGGTCGCCCTTTACCTGGCGAAGCTGGCGTCGTTCGGGCTCACCGGGATCGCGGTGTCGTTCGTCAACTACCTCGACGAGCTGCCGTATTTCTGCGCCGAGGTGTTGCCGCGCCTGGCGCGGTCGGGGTTGCGCGAGAAGCCCGGCGCGATCTGACTTCGCCCCTCCTGATGCCGCGGGGTTTCATCCCTGGCGGCATCAGGGGACGGTCGCTCAGCACTGATAGAAGACGTTGAAGAAATAGCGGCGGTTGGACCAATCGGAAACGATGCCGCCTTGTCCCCAGATCCCGGAGGTTTCGTATCCGGCTGCTCGGGCGAGTTGAGCGGCGTTTCCGGCTGCATAGATCGTGCCGAATGGCCCCATTCTTTGGCTGCACGCCGTTGCGGTCGCGGCATGACCCAGCGATAGCGCCAGCACCAGTCCGAGTATCGACGGAACTTTCCAGTACACGGCAGTTTCTCCCGCTTCCAGAATTTGCGTCTGTGCCGACTTGGCACCCACCGAGAGGGCGCCGAAATCGACTGTGGCTAGCAGGTAAGCCGAAGAATGGCGCTTGCGATCCCGGAAATGCCGGAGGGAAAACCCGACATGTTTTTACTATGTTCTCTCCATCAGCGGGCGCGGATAGGTCACCACGGGCCGGCATCCGAAACCCTTCACCGTTGCCGACCGAATAGCGGACACTCAAGAACCGACGGTAAGTACCATTCTCAGAAACAAGAGACGCCGATCTTCGGGTTTGAAATTGAGGAAATCGTTGCGGCGCGCGCATTAGGCCGCTGAGCACGCGCGAGGCGCGCGTTCACATTGGCAAAAGCGACGGGGCCACGACGGTGTCCCGCCGTGACCCCGCGTTCGAGCGAGACGAGCCGGCGCGGCTTACCTGATGATCGTCACCGGATTACGAATCCAGGCCTCGTAGGTCATATTCAGCATCGAGTGCTGATCGATGATCCCAATGGAATTCCAGGTGAACATCGCATAGCAGAGGCCCCTAGGCATCCCCGGCGGCGCATGGACGGTGACATTATGCTGATGGAACAGACCGACCAATTCCGCCAAGGTCGTCCCGTAACCGCAAAGGCTGACGCAGTGATCCTCCGGTTGGTTCTTCGGATAGTTGTACATCGCCCAACCGCTTGTCCCCGGCGTGACCAAGCCGTGGGGATTCGATTGGAAGTCCTCCGCCCCGACGCCGATTTTCAACCAGCCCGTGGCTGTAGATGGCACTGTTCAGAATCGCGGCGTTGGCCCAGTTGACCGCGAGGAAAGGTCCGTCGTCGTATGTCTTATTGTTGAACGGAAAACCATGCGCTTGCATCGTCGTCATGACGGCGGTGAGGGTAGCGCCATTTAGATAGCCATGCGCTGATGCCCAGGCGACCACCGTCGCCTCCGGAATGAATGTCTGCGGCGCGGCGGTAGCCTTCGCGAAGGCTTCCTCGGCGGTAACGCAGTCACCGTAGGTGTAGTTATTCCAAGACGACATTTCAGTCGGCCACATCAGGAAGCTCGGGGGGACCGCTATACTCGGGTCCGGAACATGCGGCGCAGCCGCCGCAAGTTCGTACCGAGGGGACGGGATCGCGCCGCGCGGTAGCCGTTTCGTCAGATCTGGCGCCTGTTCCTCTGCCATGTTTTCTTCTCCTGTTCACTATCGGTTGTTGAACCGAAATTCGTCAGATAGGCGGCCGATCCGCCCACGCTCGGCAGCATCGTTCAGGAATCGGTCAAGAGCTGTGAGGTAGTTCACACTTAGGGAAAAGTTTTTTCTCGGATTGCGGGACCGGCGGGCGCCATCGTCCGGTTTTTAGCCGCCCATGGCAACAAGCTCCGCCCACGACGGTGCCGCGGGCAAGCCGAAGCAGTGGGTTGCCTGCCGATTTGCCTCGATCAAGGCGCACTTCTGTCGCGGTTGTCCGTTGCATCTGACCCCAGTGCCCCTCACGCCGCCACGGGCGCCGCCCGCAATCGTGCGATGAGCCGCAGGATCTCCTTGAACATCTGCCGTGGCACTGCCACCTCGGCCATCTGGAAAGTGAATTAGCGGCCATGGCTGACGACCTTGGCACCGATCTTGATCTGCTTCTCGCGCAGGCTGGTCAGTGACCGCGGCTCCGCCGCCTTGGGCATCGCCAGCGTTCGCATCAAATTGCCGAGGTTGCAAGCAAGCACATGAAGCTGAAGGCGGCGGCATTGGCGGCGAAGGAACGGCATGACCGCAGCGTCCATTTGATCGCGCCCGTGCCCTCTTTGATCCGTTGCTCCGCCGTGCCGCGCTGGTTATAGAAGGTGACGATGCGCTCGGCCGGCCGTGCCAGATTGGTCACGATGAACCCGACGCGCGGATAAAGCTCGCCGGGGTGCCACTCGACCCCCGCCTTCGCGAGGGCAGGCTCTTGGCCATGACACGCCTCGGCTTGCTCCAGGTTTGCGCCTGATAGCTGAAGCTGGCGAAGTAGCGGCGCACCTCGTGCGAAAATGCCACTTCATTCGGGGAATCCGGGGTTGATCTTAACCTGTCTCCGACAGGCATTCTCGCAACGACCGCCGTGCCCGATGGTTACCCGCTGAGATTCTTGAAGATCGTCGTCGGATTTCGAACCCACGCTTCGCTCGTGATGTTCATCAGGGATTGGTGGTCGACGATGCCGATGGAGCCCCAAGTGAACATCGCGTAGCAAAGTCCCGGAGGCATGCCCGACGGCACATTGACATTGACCCCGTACCGCTCGAACAGACCGACCAACGCCGCCAAGGGCCCGTAGCCACAAAGGCTCGCGCAGTGATTTTCAGGCTGGCCCGTCGGGAGGTCGTAGATCGCCCAACCGCTCCTCCCAGGTGTGAGTTGGCCGTGAAGGGAGGAGGTGAGATTCGCCGAGGCGACGCCGATTTTTACCGGCCCGACATTGGCGATGGCGCCATTCAAAGCCGCCGTATTCGTCCAGTTGACCTTATTGAACGGCCCATCCAAATAGGCGGTGCCGTCCATTTGAAACCCATGCATTTGCATGAAGCCAGCGAAATTTGACGAACCGCATTCCCGCGCCGTGAGCATGACCACGTCGGTCGGGATGAACACCTTGGGTTCGGCACAGGCCTTGGCAAAGGCTTCCTCTGCCCAACTCGAATTGCTCACCTTCTCGTTCCCCCAAAAGCCGATTTCTATTGGCCAAGCGAGGAAGCTTTCGGGGGCGGCGCCCGCCTTATAGGGTCGGGCGCCAGCAAGTTCGTAATTGGGCGTCGGAAACTCGCCGCTTGGAACGAAGATTTCCGCGCCGGACTCGGGCCGATAGGGCTCCGAAGCGGCGAGTTCGCTTCGGGGCGAAGGTATCGCGCCGCGCGGCATTTTGGTATTCATTTCCCCTCTCGCTGCGACGTAGTGCGGTCCAATCGACGATGCCGAATATAACCAAGATGCATCTGATGCATCTATAGATACCCCTTTGTCGCGAAAACTTTCGGAGGACTAAACGTTTGGCTTCGCATTGCCCGGCCTCGGCTTAGTTCGTCGCCGCACGGCCGTGCGGGGTTGACCGGCGGAACACACTTTGGTTAAAAAATTAGCAGGATTTGGAGCCCATTGATCTGACGTGATCAAAACATACGCATTTTTCAAAATCACGACTTTTCTCGAGGGGATCTGAAATTCGGTGAGTTACCAGGCAGCGTCGAGCAGGGTGCGGATCACCGCCGGGCCGTCGATCTTGCGTGGATTGGTGTGGACCCAGCGGTCGTGCATCGATCCCTCGGCGATCAGGTTGAGCTGCTCTGGCATGACCCCGACGTCGCGCAGTCGGGTTGGCAGTCCGAGAGCCGCGATCAGCTCGGCCACCACCTCGGCCGCCGGTTCGTCGGGCCGGCCGAGCGCCTCGCTGACCCGAGCCTGCTTGCCGGCGTTCACCGTCTGATTGAAACGCAACACATGAGGCAGCATCACGCATGAGGTGTAGCCGTGCGGGACGCCGGCGGTGCCGCCAAGTACGTGGCCGATCCCATGGCTCGCTCCCTTGCTGACGCCGGTTTGCGAGCCGACCATCGACATCCAGGCGCCGATTTGGCAGTCGAGCCGCGCTTCGAGGTTCGTCGGGTCGGCCTTGACCGCCGGCAGCCCGCTCCCGAGCAGGCGCAGCGCCTGAAAGGAGGCGCCTTCGGCGATCGGCTGGCCGTTGATCGAACAGATGTCCTCGACGGCGTGGTCGACGGCGCGGATGCCGGTCGATAGAAACAGCCATTCGGGGGTGTGCGCGCTGACGTCCGGATCGAGGATGACGGTGCGCGGCATCATCAGCGGATGGCCGTAGCTCTCTTTGACGTGCCGCGCCGTGTCGGTGCAGCCGGCCGATGCTGTGTACTCGCCGGCCGACAAGGTCGTCGGGATCGCGATCGAGCGCACGCCCGGCGCTTTCACCTCCGGGCGCCGCGTGGTGCCGTCGGCGGCGATCTGGGCGTGATAGCTGTCGAGCTGTGACGGCTCGGTAACCCCGTTGCCGAGGCAGAGGCCGACCATCTTCGCCGCATCGGTGACCGAGCCCCCGCCGAGGGTGACGATCAGATCGGCGCCGGCCTCGCGGGCCGCGTTCGCCGCGGCGACGACGTCGGTGCGCGGCGTATGGGCGCCGATCTTCGCGCAGACGCCGGCGAGGCGGTTGCCCAGCATCTGACGTAGCCGGTCGACCGTGTCGGTGGTGCGATCGAGGGTGCCGCTGGCGAGGATGAATACCGCCCGCGCCTCGATGCGATCGACCTCCTGCGCTAGCGCCTCGGCAAAGGGCTTGCCGAAGATGACGCTTTCCATCGCCGGAAATCGATAGACGCCGCTCAACATTACTTCCTCCTCTCACTTCCGAAACATTGTTATGCTAGAATTCGCCAGCCGGTCGACCGGAGGCAACATATGAACGTTGCAAAAACGGCGGTTTGTCTGCTCCTGCCGTGGTTGGTTGCGGTGACTGTTCCGGGTCAAGTCCGCGGACAATCGGGTGGACCAGGGACGCAATTGCGCCGCAGTATACCGCGTGACACGGAAACGATGGTCAGTTCAGCCTCGAAGTATCGGGTACAAGAAGGATCAGGGCAATGCTCTCCGAACGGCATTCCAGCACTAGAACTCGTCACCCCGCCTAAGCACGGCACCGTCCGATTTTTCACTACCGATGTCGGTATCCCGAGAGGATCAGGGTGCAGCGACTCGCTATATGGCCAGGGGGTATTTTACCGCCCAGATCCAGGGTTCGTCGGCCGGGACCAATTTACCTACAACGTTTCGGATGACCCGACTGCGTTCATCCGCCTTGGGCCGCCCCCGGGGCCGTGGACCGTCTTCGTTACCGTGCGTGACAATCACTAACGTGCGAGATAGCCACCGTCGACCGGCAGGGTAACGCCGGTGATGTAGCGGGCCATGTCGGAAGCGAGAAAGACGGCGGGACCGGCGATATCCTCCGGCGTACCGATACGGCCAAGCGGAATCCGGCTCGCGAAATTCGCCATATAGGCCGCATCTTCGCGAGCCGTGGCGTTGAGCGGGGTCGCAGTGAAGCCGGGGCCGATCGCGTTGACGCGAATGCCGAGCGGCGAGAGCTCGATCGCCAGTGCCTTGGTCAACAGGCGCACACCACCCTTCGAGGTCGTGTAGGCCCCCGAGTTCGGCAGCGCGACAAAGGACTGGATCGAGCCGATGTTGATGATCGACCCCTTGGTCTCGCGCAGCTGGTCGAGAAAGGCCGTCACCATGTTGTAGGGGCCGTCGAGATTAACGGCTAAGGTCGCATCCCAATCGGCGCGGGTGTTCGGCTCCATCACGGTCCCGCGTCGGATGATCCCGGCGTTGTTGACGAGGATCGAGATGGCGCCGATCCGGGATCGGACCGCGGCGGCGAGGCCGTCGCACCCGACACGGTCGGTCACGTCACAGGCAAAACTCGCAGCCTCCCGGCCGATGGCTGTTGCCGTGCGCGCGGCGGCAGCAGCATCAATGTCAACGGCGGCGACCCGTGCCCCGGCATCCGCCATCGCGTGCGCAATCGCCTCGCCGATACCCGATCCCGCGCCGGTGATCAGCGCTACCCGGTTGGCGAGCAAGCCAGTCATGTTGTGCGCTCAGGCCAGCTGCTCACCCAGCCTTTTCCCTGCCCCCTCCCTAACCCTCCCCCGCTTCCGGAGGGTTAGGGAGGGGGCAGGGAGGGTCCCGCGAAGCGGGAGGGCGAGGGGCAGCGGCAGAGCCTATCGCGATTACATCGCGGCCATGCGGGCGGCGCGGCGTTTCGCCATCGGCGTGGCGGGCTCCACCGCGGGCGCCGGCTGGATCTTCTTGGTCGAGCGCGGCAACGTCCAATCCCACTCGTCCGCGCCCATCTGGTAGTGGCGATTGTTCTGCGACGGGT
>DATEQL010000550.1:0-9193 GCA_035272665.1 Allostellaceae bacterium | reverse complement strand
GTCGTACGCTTCACCTGCCCGGAATTCACCTCGCTCTGTCCGGTGACTGGCCAGCCCGATTTCGCTCATCTCGTAATCGACTACGTCCCTGAAGAGACGATCCTCGAGAGCAAGTCGTTGAAGCTCTATCTCGGCGCCTTCCGTAACCACGGGGCGTTTCACGAAGAGTGCACGGTGGCGATCGCCCGCCGGCTCGTCGGCACCCTGGCCCCACGCTGGCTGCGGATCGGCGGTTATTGGTATCCACGCGGCGGCATCCCGATCGACGTTTTCTACCAGACGGCGGAGCCGCCGGCCGGGCTATGGCTCCCCGATCCGGGTGTAGCGCCCTATCGCGGGCGCGGCTGAAGCGCGGGATGGCCGATCCGATCCGCGAGGCGATCCGCGATCGCGCGCTCTCCTCGGGCTTCGACGCGGTCGGTTTCGCCGAGGCGCGACAGGGCGCCGAGGCGCGCGCCGGACTCAGTGAATTCATCGCCCGCGGATATCACGGCGACATGGGCTGGCTCGCCGGCACCCTCGCGCGGCGCGGCGACCCACGCACGCTGTGGCCCGAGGCGCGGACGGTTGTCGTGCTCGCCGTCAACTATGCGCCGGAGGACGATCCGTTGCAGCTGCTGGACACGCCGGACCGCGGCATCGTCTCGGTCTATGCGCGTGGCCGTGACTACCACAACACCCTGAAGCGGCGCCTCAAGGCGCTCGCGCATTGGATCGAGGCGCGCTGGCCGGGGGCGCTGAAGCTCTTTGTTGACACCGCCCCAGTGATGGAAAAGCCGCTCGCGGAGCGCGCCGGGATCGGATGGCAGGGCAAGCACACCAACTTGGTGTCGCGCGATTTCGGCTCCTGGCTGTTCCTCGGCGAAATCTATCTGAGCCTAGGACTCGAGCCCGATGTCTCGGAAGCCGACCATTGCGGCTCCTGCCGGCGCTGCCTCGATGCCTGCCCGACCGCAGCGTTCCCCGCACCCCACCAGCTCGATGCCCGGCGCTGCATCTCGTATCTGACGATCGAGCACAAGGGGATGATCCCGGTGGAGTTGCGCCCGCTGATCGGCAACCGGATTTACGGCTGCGATGACTGCCTCGCCGTCTGCCCGTGGAACAAATTCGCCCGGGCCACCCGAGAACCCGATTTTCTGCCGCGCGAAGAGCTGACGGCACCGCGTCTCGCCGCTCTCGCCGAGCTCGACGAGGCGGCGTTCCGAACCATGTTCGCGGGAACCGCGATCAAGCGCACAGGACGCGACAGGTTCGTCCGCAACGTGCTGATCGCGATCGGCAATGCGGCTCTCGCCGATTCCGATCTCCTCGCCGCCGCGCAGCGCTGCCTCGACGATCCCTCGCCGCTCGTCCGCGCCGCCGCGGTCTGGGCCTTTTCGCGACTGGCGCCACCGGCGGGATACGAGGCCGAGCGGGCCCGCCGGCTGTCTCGCGAGAACGACCCCCTCGTCCGGGAGGAGTGGGAGCGAGCCAGCCCCGGGGTCGCCGCATGAGCCCGATGATCGGGAGGACGATCGGCGCTATCGTCGGAAATAGCGGCGCCCCATTACCTCGGCTTTACCCACGGTGCCGTCGCCCCGGTGTCGATCCTCGTCGCCCCCGCGGCCTTCCCGTCACCGGCGGCCCCGTTCTTGGCCGGCGTGACCTTGGCGCCGTCGAGCTCGACGTTGATCTCGAGCAGCGAGGTGTCGCCCGACCTGCCGAGGTTGACGCGGATCATGTCGCTGCGGATCTCGACGTATCGGCCGATGACGTCGAGCAGCTCCTTCTGCAGCACCGGCAGAAAATCCGGCGCCTCGCGGCTCGCCCGCTCATGGGCAAGAACGATCTTCAGCCGCTCGCGCGCGATCACCGCGCTGGTCCGGCGCTCCGGAAAGAGAAGATTGAGGAGGCGCATCAGGCTCTACCGAACAGGGCGCGAAAGAGGCTCCGGCGCTCGGGCTGCAGAAAACGCAGCTCGCGCTGCTCGCCGAGGAAACGGGCGACCGCGTCGAGATAGGCGCGACCCGCCGGGCTCTCCTCGTCGAACACGACTGGGGTCCCGGTGTTCGAAGCCTTCAGCACCGATTCCGACTCGGGGATGACGCCGAGCAATGGGATCGACAGGATCTCCTTGACGTCCTCGACCGCCAGCATCTCGCCTTTGCGCACCCGCTCCGGCGAATAGCGGCTGAGCAGCAAGTGCACGGCGACCGGCTCCAGGTTGAATTCGGCGCGCCGTGATTTCGAGGCGAGCAAACCGATGATCCGGTCGCTGTCGCGGACCGAGGAAACCTCGGGGTTGGTGACGATGATCGCGCTGTCGGCGAAATACATTGCCGTGAGCGCGCCGTGCTCGATCCCGGCGGGGCTGTCGCAGACGATGTAGTCGAAGCTTTCCTTCAGTTCTTCGAGCACCCGCTCGACGCCGTCGCGCTTCAACGCGTCCTTGTCCCGCGTCTGCGAGGTTGGGAAGATGTAGAGCAGGTCGTTGCGCTTGTCCTTGATCAGCGCCTGATTGAGCTTGGCGTCACCGTTGATCACGTTGATGAAATCGAAAACCACGCGGCGCTCACACCCCATGATCAGGTCGAGATTGCGCAACCCGACATCGAAATCGATGACGACCGTCCGGTGGCCGCGCAACGCCAGTCCGGCGGCGATGGCGGCCGCAGACGTAGTTTTACCGACGCCTCCCTTGCCGGAAGTGAGCACGATTACCTTGCCTGCCAAAAAGACCTCCCCTTTCCGCCGGCGTACCATGACCCGAACGGCCATTTGCGGGCCCTGCCGCCAACCGGCGCCGTCGCGATGATGAGCGTTAATTTCGCGTAACGGTCAACCGATCATCGACGAGCGCGATCTGTACCGGGAAGCCTTGTTGCTCCGGCGGCAGCTGTTCGCTGACGAGATAGTGACCGGCAATGCTGACCAGCTCGGCCTCGAGCCGGCTGCAGAAGATTCGAGCATCGACGTCGCCGCCGGCACCGGCGAGGGCGCGGCCCCGGAGCGGGCCGTAGACATGGATATTGCCGTCGGCAATGATTTCCGCCCCCGGGCTGACCGCGGCGGTGACGACGAGATCGGCGCCGCGCGCATAGATCTGGGTGCCCGATCGAACCGGCTGGGTCACCAGCCGGGTTTTCGCTGCGGCCGCAGGCATCGGCGCCGCGCTTTGGGTGGGCTCGCGCGGCGGGCGCCGGCTCGGCTGCGGCGCGTTCGGGGCAAAGCTGGCGAGCCCCGTGCCGGCGGCGGCCTGGAGTTGCGCCGGCGTCGCATTCTGGACGCCGATCAGGGTCAGCGTGTGGCGGCGGAGGGTCTCCTTCGCCTCGGCGAACTCCGCTTCGCGAGCGAACTCGGCCGCGTCCTTCAGGTCCAGTACGACCGGCGCGTTCAGAAAGAACCGTGGACTGCGCCGGATTTGCTCGGCGAGCTCGGGCTCAAAGGCGGCATCGCGCAACATGCCCGCGCGCACCACCATCACGGTGAAGACCGCGCCCTGCACGAGATTGCCCGCCATCCGAGAACCGACACCGCTTCGGGAGCTTTGAAGGTTCACGGGTTAGCCCCAAATCGCGTGCCCCGCAACGGGGTTTCGCCGGGCGCTCCGGATTGGCGCGGAAAGAAGCGCTCAGGTCTGGACCACGACCTTGCCGACATGCTTGTCGGCCTCCAGCCAGGCTCCCGCGGCGGCGATCTCGTCGAGCGGGAAGCATCGGTCGATGACCGGCCGCAGCCGGCCGTCTCCCAACGCCGGCAGCAAATCGGCGAGAAATCGCTTCGCCGATTCGGCGCGCTGCGTCGCGCTGCGCAACCGATTGCTGACGCCATAGAGGTGCAGCCGCCGCTCGGCCAGCAGATCGACATCGAGTTCGCCCTTTGTGACACCGCTCATCCGGCCGATCGTTACAAACCTGCCGCCCACAGCGAGTGCTTTGAGGCAGGGTTCGAGAACGTCGCCTCCAATATTGTCGACGACCATGTCGACGCCGTCCTCGCCGATGACGCGGGAGATCGCTGCGCCGAACCCCTCGCTCCCCGCGACGATGCCGGCATCCAGCCCATGCGCCTCGAGCCGCTCGAGCTTATCCGCCGAACGGGAGGTCCCGATGACCTTGGCGCCAAGGAACTTGGCGAGGAGGAGGGTTGCGACCCCGACCCCCGAGGGTGCTGCGTTCACCAGCACGGTTTCCCCTGCCCGGAGCTGGCCGCTCACGAAGAGGGCATCGTGGACCACGACAAAGACGATCGGGACGCACGCCGCCTCTTCCCACGACAGCCGTTCGGGAGCGGGCATGACCTCGCGGGCATCCAACAGGGCAAATTCGGCAAATCCGCCGGCGCAGCGGCCCATGACGCGGGCGCCGGGCTTGATGCCGCTGACACCGGCGCCGATCTCGACCACTTCGCCGGCGGCGTCGCCACCCCCGGTGCGCGCCTCGGGCGTGGCTTGGCCGGGCCGAAGGCGCAGTGTGCGGAGCCGGCGAAACTCCGCCCGGTTCAACGACGACGCGTGAACGCGGACCAGGACGTGACCCGCCGTGACGACGGGTCTCTGCACTTCGCGGACATCCCAGCGGCCGCCCTCCGCACCAGGGACCATGATCGCAGCCTTCATGCTTTCCTCCGTTTGCTTGGCACCTCGACAGCCGTCAGGATGCGCAATAGTCCGTAACCCGCGAGGCTCGTCATGCGCATCCCGCTTTATCAGGTCGACGCCTTCACCGGCCATTTGTTCGGCGGCAATCCGGCCGCGGTCTGCCCGCTCACCGAATGGCTGCCGGAGGCGACGATGCAGGCGATCGCCGCCGAGAACAACCTCGCCGAAACGGCGTTCTTCGTGACGCAGGGCGAGGGCTACCTGCTGCGCTGGTTCACGCCGACCGTCGAGGTCGACCTCTGCGGTCACGCGACGCTCGCCTCGGGCTATGTCGTGACGCACATCCTGACGCCCGAGCGGGGTTCGGTCAGGTTCGACACGCTGAAGGCCGGGCCGCTCGAGGTAACCCGCGACGGCGACCTGCTGGCGATGGATTTCCCGGCCTGGCCGCCGGAGCGAGAACCGGGCGATCCGCGGATCCTTGCCGCACTCGGCAAGCCGCCGGCGCAGAGCTTTGTCGCGCATGGCCGCACGCTGGCCGTCTACGAGCGCGCCGAGGACGTGGCGGCGCTCAGGCCCGATTTCGCCGCGATGCGAGCGGTGCCGGGAGCAGATGCGATCGTCACCGCCCCCGGTCACGGCGACATCGATTTTGTCTCGCGCTACTTCGCGCCGAACTACGGCGTCGACGAGGACCCGGCAACGGGATCGGCGCATTGCGTGCTGACGCCCTATTGGGCGGGGCGGCTCGGGAAGCAGAGCCTGAAGGCGCGGCAGATCTCGGCGCGCGTCGGCGACCTCGTTTGCACGCTCCGCGGAGACCGCGTCACGCTCGCCGGTCGCGCCGTGCTCTATCTCGAAGGCTCGATAACGATATAGCGCGGGAAGGCACGGAAATGGCCGAGCATGTCAATCATCTGGGACAGCCGATCGGCTTTCCGCTGCCCGAGTGGACGGCACGGCCGCGCCCGCCGCGCACGGCAATGGAGGGGCATTTCTGCACCGTCGAGCCGGTCGACCCGGCGCGCCACGCCGCTGACCTTCACACCGCCTACCTTCTCGACAAGGAAGGGCGCAACTGGACATACCTCCCTTACGGGCCATTCGCGCGATTCGAGGACTACCGAGCCTGGCTCGAGCGGGACAGCCTCGGCGACGACCCGTTTCGCCATGTCATCCTCGAACGCCGCAGCGGGCGTGCCGTCGGCGTCGCCAGCCTGATGCGCATCGACCCTGCGGCGGGGGTTATCGAGGTCGGCGGCATCAACTACGCGCCGCCGCTGCAGCGCACCCCGGCGGCGACCGAGGCCATGTATCTGCTGATGCGCCGCGTCTTCGACGAACTGGGTTATCGCCGCTGCGAGTGGAAATGCGATTCGCTCAACGCTCCCTCGCGCGCCGCGGCGCTGCGCCTGGGCTTCCGCTACGAAGGGATGTTCCGCCAGGCGACGGTCTACAAAGCGCGCAACCGCGATACCTGCTGGTTCTCGATCCTCGACAGCGAATGGCCGGAACTCAAATCGGCGTTCGAGCGCTGGCTCGATCCGGCCAATTTCGATGCAACAGGGCACCAGCGGCAGAGCCTTTCGCGGTTCCGTAGGAGCGTGTCCGGTTAGTCGGGTCGAAGCGGGTTTGGGGCGTGCGGCCAATCCCCGGCCGCCTCCCGGTGCCTCCCTGAGCTCAGGGAGAAAAATCGATTCGACGCCGAAAACCCATCGTCCGATCGCCCATAACATATGTAAGGTCAAATGGTTAGAGCCCATGTCAGCAACCGGCCTGCAGGGAGGCGTTTTGCTGTCCTGAGGGAGGGAGCAGGGAGGCAGCAGGGAGACCTAGGGAGAGCATTTCGAATTCTTCGCTGATGGACTGATGGGTATCAAAAACGCACTTAATAATTTGATATAATAGCACGATTCTGATAGAAACTCAACCTCCAGAGCTGATGCATTGCGACGACAGATAGGAGGGTGGCTGGCAACCCGACCGGTCTCTCCCGGAGGAGTTTGAGCAATCCGCCCGAGACGCTCCCAAGTCTCTGTCGTTGCTCCGTTGCTTGAAGAACCGATGGCGCAAAAAGACCAGAAGGTTTCACCTTTCGACGACTGGGACAACCATTCGGTGATGACAAATCTAAAGACCACTGCTTCGAGTAAACCCGGCATTGCATCACGGGTCCGAACCCGGCATTGATACGCCTCGCCAGGGAGCATGCCGCGAGGGGACGAGAATGTCGGGTGGCGGGTTTCGGCGTCTTTTGCGGCTTAAGGTGGCGATCGGCGTCTTCGGCCTGATTTCGGCTCTGGCGGGCTGCAAAAAGGAGGAAACGGCCGCAGCACCGGATATCCGGCCGGTGCGCACGGTGACCGTCGAGCCGAAGGAAGCGGGCGACACATTGTCGCTGACCGGGGAGATCCAGCCGCGCTACCAGACCGACCTCGGCTTTCGGGTCAACGGCAAGATCCTCGAACGCCCGGTCGATGTCGGGACGCAGGTCAAGAAGGGCGATCTGCTGGCCCGGCTCGACCCGCAGCAATACCGTCAGGATTTCGAAGTCGCCAAGGCCGAGGTTGCCAAGGCAGATGCCGAGGTGACGCGTAGCCAAGCCCAGGAATACCGCCAACGCGAGCTGTTGAAGAACGGCCACACCACGCGGGTGCACTACGATCTAGCCCTGAAGACCTTCAAGACCGCGCAGGCGGAACTTGATTCGTCGCGCGCCCGCCAGGTCCAAGCGAGCGAGAACCTCGGCTATACCGACCTCAAGGCCGACGCCGACGGGGTCATTTCCGCGATTGGCGCCGAACCCGGCCAGGTCGTCAGCGCGGGGCAGATGGTGGTTCGTCTGGCGCAGCCGGGAGAACGCGAGGCGGTGTTCAACGTCGCCGAAGCGGGGTTTAAAAACCCACCGAGCAACCCGACCGTCGCGGTCGAATTGGTCAGCAATCCCGACATCAAGGCGAGCGGCAAGGTCCGCTATGTGTCGCCGCAGGCCGACCCGACCACCCGTACGTTTACGGTCCGGGTTTCGCTGCCCGACGCGCCGCCGCAGATGCGGCTCGGCGCGAACGTCGTCGGTAGCGTGACGATGAAAGAGGGAATGGCCGTCACGATCCCCGGCAGCGCGCTGTTCCAGAAGGATGGGCAGCCGGCAGTCTGGATCGTCGACAAGGACGGCACCGTGCAGTTGAAGCCGATCACCGTAGAACGCTATCAGGGTGACGCTATCGTCGTCGGCAGTGGCCTCACGCAAGGCGATGTCGTCGTGACGGGGGGCGTGCAAAAGCTTCTGCCTGGTCAGAAAGTCCGGCTGATGCAGGCGAGCGCCGGGTGATGAAGGGCTTCAACCTCTCCGAATGGGCGATCAATCATCGCCCCTTCGTCTGGTATCTGATGCTGCTGTTCGTCGTCGCCGGAGTCCTTTCCTATGTCCGGCTCGGCCGCGAGGAAGACCCGAGCTTTTCGATCAAGACGATGCTGGTCGAGACCCACTGGCCGGGCGCCAACATCGATGACACGATGCTGCAGATCACCGACCGGATCGAAAAGAAACTGCAGGAGACACCTTGGCTCTACTATCTCAAGAGCCAGACCAGGCCGGGTGTCTCGACGATCTATGTCAATATTCTCGACAACACGCCAAAAAGCGAGATACCCGACATCTGGTACCAGGTCCGCAAGAAAGTCGCGGACATCAAGGGAACACTGCCGCAGGGCGTGATCGGGCCCGATTTCAATGACGAATTCGGCGATGTCTTTGGCATCATCTACGCGTTCACCGCCGACGGGTTCACCCACCGCCAGCTGCGCGACTACGTCGAGAATATTCGCACAGAGATTCTCACCGTAAAAAATGCGGCGAAGGCGCAACTGCTCGGTGCCCAGGACCAGAAATTCTACCTCGAATTCGACAACCGCCAGCTGGCCGGGCTCGGCGTCACCCGTGACCAGATCATTCAGAGCCTGCGCGAGCAGAACGCCGTCACACCCTCCGGCGTCGTCCAGACCAATAAGGAAAAATTTGCCGTCCGGGTCTCCGGCTCGTTCAACTCGACCGACGATCTGAAACGCATCAATCTCTTTGCCGGCGGCAAGTTCTTCCGGCTCGCCGATGTGGCGACGATCACCGAAGGCTATGCCGATCCACCCCAGCCGATGTTTCGCTTCAACGGCGAGCCGGCGATCGGTCTGGCGATCTCGATGGCGCAAGGCGGCAACAACCTCACCTTCGGCGAAGCCGTGGCGCACAAGATGGCGGAGATTACCGCCAATCTGCCGATCGGGATCGAGCCGCATATCGTCGCCGACCAACCGGTCGTCGTCGAAGAGGCCGTCGGCGGTTTCAGCAAGGCGCTCTGGGAAGCGGTCGCGATCGTGCTTGCGGTGAGCTTTATCAGCCTCGGCTTGCGCGCCGGGGTCGTCGTCGCCTGCTCGATCCCGCTCGTGTTGGGCATGGTGTTTCTCTACATGGATTCGTCGGGTATCAGCCTGCAGCGCATCTCGCTCGGCGCCCTGATCATCGCTCTCGGCCTCCTGGTCGACGACGCGATGATCACGATCGAAATGATGGTCAGTCAGCTCGAGCTCGGGGTCGACCGCGAGCACGCGGCGACT
>DATEQL010000549.1:0-6840 GCA_035272665.1 Allostellaceae bacterium | reverse complement strand
GGTGCTTGATTCGCTCCCATTGGTCATCGCGAAGTGCATATCGGTTCATGGGTCAGCCTTGTGCACAGCCGACTCTTCATGAATCACAGAAATTACTGTAGCGATAGACTCTTTTTACTACGCATCGGCTCAACGTTGACTCGTTTCACGTGCAGACGCGAAATAATTGACGACACACCCTAGCCTAATTTCGCGGATTTGGCGGGCTAGATCGAGGTCTGCCAGATCGCCTCGGCGTAACCGCGGATCGCACGATCGGACGAGAACCAGCCCATTCCGGCGATATTCATGATGCAGGCCTTCGCCCAGGCCTCCTTCTGCCGGCGAAGCGCGTCGATCCGCCGCTGCGTGTCGAAGTAATCTGCGAAATCGGCTGTCACCATGTAGTCGTCGGCATGCTGCAGCGCGTGGGTCAGCCGGTCGAAGCGCTGCGGATCACCGGGCGAGAAGACGCCGGACCCAATGGCATCAAGTGCGCGGGCAAGCGGCGGCGAGGCGGCGATGGTCTCCGCCGCGTCCCAGCTGCTGCGACGCTCGGCCACCTCGCCGGCGCGCAGACCGAAGATGAAGATATTTTCGCACCCGACCCGCTCGCGAATTTCGACATTGGCGCCGTCGAGCGTACCGATCGTCAGAGCGCCGTTGAGTGCCAGCTTCATGTTCCCGGTTCCCGAGGCTTCCAACCCCGCCGTCGAAATCTGTTCCGAGAGATCGGCTGCCGGGATGATGGCCTCGGCCAGGCTGACATTGTAGTTCGGCAGGAAGACGACCTTCAGCAGGTTTCTGACGCCGGGGTCGGCGTTGATGACCGCAGCGATGTCGTTCGCCAGCTTGATGATCAATTTTGCCGCAGCATAGCCGGCGGCCGCCTTGCCCGCAAAAATCTTGATGCGTGGCACCCAGTCGCGCGTCGGCTCGGCGCGCATTGCCTCCCAGAGCGCAACGGTCTCGATCAGATTGAGCAATTGTCGTTTGTATTCGTGGATGCGCTTGATGTGCACGTCGAAAAGCGCAGCGGGATCGACGGCCAGCCCGAGCCGGTCGCGGATCACCCGCGCGAGGGCGATCTTGTTCGCGCGCTTTACCCGCATGACGCGCTCCTGCAGCGCCGGGTCGGTCGAGTGATCGGCGAGGCCGGCGACGGCGGCAGGATCGTCGAGCACATGCCCGCCCAGTACGTCGCAGAGCAGCTGCGTCAACCCGGGATTGGCCTGATGCAGCCAGCGGCGGAAGGTGATGCCGTTGGTCACATTGACGACGCGGTTCGGATAGAGCGCCGCGAAATCGGCGAACAGAGTCTTGCCCAACAGCTCGGTGTGCAGCGCCGACACCCCGTTGGTGCAATGTGAGCCGACAAAGGCGAGGTGTCCCATCCTAACGCGCCGGCCATTGTCCTCGTCGATCAGCGAGATCGCAGCTGCCGCCTCTTCACTGAGCGAGTGCACGCGCTGTGCCGCCGCCAAATGGCGCTCATTGATCGCATAGATGATCTGCAAATGGCGCGGCAGCACGCGCTCGAACAGCGGAACCGGCCAGGTTTCCAAGGCTTCGGGCAGCAAGGTGTGATTGGTAAAGGAGCAGGTCGCGACGGTGATCTCCCAGGCCTGGTCCCAAGGAACGTTGTGCAGATCGACGAGGATGCGCATCAGCTCGGCGATGGCAATGCTCGGATGCGTGTCGTTGAGCTGAATGGCGGCGTGGTGGGGCAGGGTGTAGATCGCGCTGTACGAGCGGCAGTGCCGCTGTACGAGGTCCTGGAGCGAGGCGGAGACGAAAAAATACTCCTGCCGCAGGCGCAGCTCGCGCCCTGCCGGGGTCGCGTCGCTCGGATAGAGCACCTTGGAAATCGACTCGGCCCGCGCCTGCTCGGTCAGCGCCCCGACGTGGTCGCCACGGTTGAAGACGTCGAGGCGCATCGGATCGGCGGCCCGGGCGGACCACAGGCGCAGCGCATTGACATAGGTGCCGCGCCAACCGACGATCGGCGTGTCGTACGCGACGGCCCGGACCGATGTGGCGGGGTGCCAGGCATGGCGCACACCGCCCGCCGGCGTCGCTACGGCCTCGACCCGGCCCCCGTAAAAGATATCGTAGGTGACTTCGGGCCGCTCGAATTCCCACGGGTTCCTGAACGACAGCCACTCTTCGGGGTATTCCTGTTGCCAGCCGTCCTTGATGATTTGGCGGAACAGCCCGTGGTCGTAGCGGATGCCGTAGCCGCAGGTTGGCAGCCCGAGGCTCGCCATGCTCTCCATAAAGCACGAGGCGAGCCGACCGAGGCCACCGTTCCCCAATGCGGCATCAGGCTCGATCGCCCGCATCCGATCGTAATCGACGCCGAGGTCTTCGAGCGCCCGCCGCACAACCTCGGTCAGGCGCAGATTGCCGACGACGTCGTTGAGCAGCCGGCCGATCAGAAACTCGAGCGAAAGGTAATAGATACGCTTGCGACCTCTGGCGAAGCTCTCGCGGTCAGACGCCAGCCAACGGTGAATGATCCGGTCGCGCAACGCCATGGCGGTTGCAAAGAACCAATCCCGGCCGGTAGCGGCGGGCGGATCCTTGCCGACGGCGGCCGTGAGCTTGGCCAGCACGGCGGCTTTGAATTGCTCGATGTCGTCCTCGGTGGCTGGCTGGTCGGCGACGGGGATTGGTCCTCTCGGCTCGTTTGAAACCCGCTCATCTAGTTTCTGCATAAAGCAATTACCCAAGATTCATGCGATGCCCCGGTCGCCGAGGACCCAACACATCGCTTAGCACTGGGTTTCCGGTGTTCCAAGCGCCTGACGCCCGCCGTTGCGAAACACGCTGCGGCACAAAGCCGCGGTCGCGTTGACGTGCCGCCAACGCCGAATCGAATGCGGCGAAACCTGAGTAAACTTCGCAACGAAGAAAATTCCGTAAATCTCCCAGCGCGGATCGGCGCGGGAAACTCCCCTCAGTCAGCGGCCGCCGTTTGCCGAAGGGGCCCTTTCGGGCCGGCTTTGCCGCGAGGTCCGCGCAGCCTCGCGATTGTCTGTTCCAGCAGCCGTGAAAAGCTCCGCCTCGAGGTCGAAACCGGGAGGCGACTGCCGACGCAGCCAAGACATTTCGACCCCCGGCGCCAAGCTCCGGAGGCCGCGAACGAGAAGCAGCGTCCACGGCCGATCCTGCATGATCAGATCGGGGGGCGGAGCGTCGAGCTCGATATCGAGGGCGAGATCGAGCAGCACGGCAATATCTTCGATGCTCTGAACCGGCGCCGCCCGTATCCGAGCAAGGATGGCGCCGATCTCGCGCATGACCTCCCGCTCGCGTTCGATCAACCGCCGATGTCCCGCCGGATCGCCGATCCGACGCTCGTCGATCTCGACAGCAAGACCGCGGCGCTCGTCCTCGAGCACTATGCAACGGCGGTGAAGTTCGGCAATCGACGGTCGGGCAAGAGCATCGGCTATACTAGGCCGGGTCTGAACCTCGCGGTCGTCAGCGACGATAAGGTCACGCGCGTGCTTCATCGGCGAACGAATGCCGGACATAGTCGCTTATCGGATCGGCTTCTGATGCCCGCTCCCATGTAGCCGCGATGCCGTCAAAAACCCGTCGGAGAATTCCTGTATTCGGGCGGCGATCAACCCGTGGAGAGCGCTGAGCGAACTTGCGCAGCGCCGGGGAAAGCGACATCGTCGCCTCCGCCCCCTCCTAACCCTCCCCCGTTTGCCGGGAGGGAAGGGTGGGGGCCTCCGCTCACAATGGAGGTTCGGCATGCGTCTCGAGGGCAAGATCGCCGTCGTCATCGGCGCCGGCCAGAGCCCCGGCGAAGGGATCGGCAACGGTCGCGCGACGATATTGAGGTTCGTGCGCGAGGGCGCCAGGATCCTGGCCGTCGACCGGTTCATCGCCTCGGCCGAGGAGACGGCGGCGATGGCAGCCAAGGAGGGCGGCGAATGCGTGCCCTTCGCGGCCGACGTCACCAGGGCGGAGACCCTCGCGGCGGCGATCGCCGCCGCGCAGGCGCGCTGGGGGCGCATCGACATCCTGCACAACAATGTCGGCGTCAGCATCGCCGGCGGAGACAAGCCGCTCGACGAGATCACCGAGGCGGATTTCGATCGGGTCTGCGCGATCAACCTGCGCGGCACGATCATGGCGTGCAAGCACGTGCTGCCGATCATGCGCCGGCAACGCGCCGGCGTGATCATCAATATCTCCTCGGTGGCGGCGCGCGAGAACAGCTACCCGCTCGTCGCCTACAAGGCGACCAAAGCGGCGATGATCGCCTTCACCGAGCAGCTGGCACTGCAAAATGCGCCCTATGGGGTCCGCGCGAACTGCATCCTGCCCGGGTTGATGGATACGCCGATGGCGGTCGACACGCGGGTGCGCGCCAGCAACCGGAGCCGTTCCGAAGTTGCTGCGGAGCGGGACGCCAAGGTGCCGTTGCGCGGGCGCATGGGGACCGCCTGGGATGTCGCCAATGCCGCACTCTTCCTCGCCTCCGACGAGGCCAACTTCATCACCGGCGTGGCACTCCCGGTGGATGGCGGTGCGCTCGTGCGAGTGGGCTGAACGGGTAGCGGCGTCATCGACCGCAAGCCCGGCGCCGAGCACCTCGCATCGCTGATGCCACGACCCACCCGGCGGCGCCGGGCGGCACCCAGGTCGAGCGCCCGCTAACCCGCCTGCAGGTGCCAGCCGACACCGAGATTGGGCTCCAGGGCGGTTTGCAGGGTCGGCGTCGTGCCGCTCATCAGCCAGATCGCCGCCTGGCCATTGTCGTTCTGCAACAGAATGTCGGGTCTGCCCTCGCCGTTGTAATCGCCCGTTCCGATCACATGCCAGCTCGGCCCGGGGTTGGTGGCGATAATGCCGCCGCCGATGATGTTGGTCCCGTTCATCTCCCAGATCCCGACCGAGCCGTCGTCGTTCTGCCACAGGATGTCGGAATAACCGTTGCCGTAGAAATCGCCGGTCCCTTCGATGTGCCAGGTCGGACCGGGATTGGCGGCGATAATGCCGCCGCCGATGATGTTGGTCCCGTTCATCTCCCAGATCCCGACCGAGCCGTCGTCGTTCTGCCACAGGATGTCGGAATAGCCGTTGCCGTAGAAATCACCGGTCCCCTCGATGTGCCAGGTCGGACCGGGGTTGGCGGCGATAAGGCCGCCACCGATCACGTTGGTCCCGTTCATTTCCCAGATCGCGACCGAGCCGTCATCGTTCTGCCACAGGATGTCGGAATAGCCGTTATCGTAGAAATCACCGGTCCCTTTGACGTGCCAGGTCGGACCGGGGTTCGGGGTGAGGATGCCGTCGCCGATTACATTGGTCCCGTCTATCTCCCAGATCGTGGCAGAGCCGTCGTCGTTCTGCCACAAAATGTCGGCAGCCCCGTTGCCGTAAAAATCGCCGGTGCCCTCGGCATGCCAGTTCGGCCCCGGGTTGGGGGCAAGAATGTTGGTGCCAATGACGTTGGTTCCGTCCAGCTCCCAAATGGCGACGGAGCCATCGTCGTTTTGCCACAGCAGGGCGGGATCGCCGCCACCATTGGTATTGCCCGTTCCGGCCACCTGCCAGCTCGGCCCGGGATTGGGAGAGAGAATTCCGCTGCCGATGATGTTGGTCCCGTTCATCTCCCAAATCGCGGCGGAGCCGTCGTCGTTCTGCCACACGATGTCGGTGTGGCCGTTGCCGTAGAAATCACCGGTACCCTCGATGTGCCAGGTCGGACCGGGGTTGGCGGCGATAATACCGCCGCCGACGACGTTGGTTCCGTTCATCTCCCAGATCGCGGCGGAGCCGTCGTCGTTCTGCCACAGGATGTCGCTGTAGCCGTTGTCGTAGAAATCGCCGGTACCCTCGATGTGCCAGGTCGGACCGGGGTTGGCGGCGATAATACCGCCGCCGATCACGTTGGTCCCGTTCATCTCCCAGATCGCGACCGAACCGTCGTCGTTCTGCCACAGGATGTCGGAATAGCCGTTGTCGTAGAAATCGCCGGTGCCGACGGCGTGCCAGCTCGGCCCCGGGTTGGGGGTGAGGATGCCGCCGCCGACCACGTCGGTCCCGTTCATCTCCCAGATCGCGACGGAACCGTCGCTGTTCTGCCACAGGATGTCGGAATAGCCGTTGTCGTAGAAATCGCCGGTGCCGACGACTTGCCAGCTCGGCCCCGGGTTGGGGGCGAGAATGCCGCCGCCGACGATATTGGTCCCGTTCATTTCCCAGATCGCGGCGGAGCCGTCGTCGTTCTGCCACAGGATGTCGGAATAGCCGTTGCCATAGAAATCGCCTGACCCCTCGATGTGCCAGGTCGGACCGGGATTGGTGGCGAGGATGCCGCCGCCGATGACATTAGTCCCGTTCATCTCCCAGATGGCGACGGAGCCATCGGTGTTTCGCCACAACAGAGCGGATGCACCGGTGCCGGGCAAATTGTCCGGGGCCGCCGGCGGATCGGTGGCCTCCTCGGTGGGGCTGAAAATGAACTGGGTTCCGTCGACCAGGAAGTGGCCGGACTCCGAGCTCAGACCCGCACTGCCGTTGCCGATGGTGGGGTAGGTCGTTGCGGTACTGCCGTCTCGATAACCGTTGATGATTACCGTCCCGCTCGGCTCGCCGGTCGTGCCCTCGCTGAAGATCTCGTAAGACCCATCGACGCCGGGAGGAGACAGATCAGGCGTCGTGTCGTCCGCCACGGTGCCGAAGTAATAGGCGGCGCCGTTCGAATAATTGAAGACGAACCCGTAGAGGTCGCTCGTCGTGATCGAGGCCTCCGAAGACGGGCTGAACGGATGGTCGTTGCCGTCCGTGCCGAGGATCGAATCGCTTTCGCTCCCCAGCCCGTTCGACCCGTCGGGC
>DATEQL010000548.1:0-30386 GCA_035272665.1 Allostellaceae bacterium | reverse complement strand
GTCGCCTCGGCGGTGAACGGGACCGGGGTCAGCCCGGTACCCTGGTGCGAGCCGTCGCAGAAGGGCTGGTTGGCGCTGCGCCCACAAGCGCACCAGAAATACCGCTTGCCGGCCTCGACGGTGACGCCGTAGGGCTCCTTTTGCGCGGGTATCGGTTCGGTCATAGTTGCTGCCGTCGCCCCTGCTGCTTTTCGCGCGCTCTGGCGGCGCGCGCGCCGGACTGTATTCGAGCGGCTCCCGGTGCACAAGCCGGGTCGTGTTCGGGAGTGAGAGAACGCTAATGGCGGTCTACACCGACGTTTCCGATGACGAGCTCAGAGCCTTCGCCGCGCTCTATGAGATCGGCGAGGTGCTGTCCTGCAAGGGGATCGCCGAAGGGGTGGAGAACTCGAATTTCCTGGTCACCACCGAACGGGGCAATTTCATCCTGACGCTCTATGAAAAACGGGTCGATCCCCGGGATCTGCCGTTTTTCATCGCGCTGATGGAGCATCTCGCGCAGCATGGAGTCGCCTGCCCGACACCGGTGCGGGGGCGCGACGGCATCGCCCTGCGCGAGCTCTGCGGCCGGCCCGCGGCGATCGTCACATTTCTCGCCGGGATGTGGCCGCGGCGAATTCTGCCTTTCCACTGCGCCGCTCTCGGCCAGGCGCTAGCGGCGCTGCATCGGGCCGGCGCCTCGTTCGGGATTACCCGAGCAAACGATCTCTCGGTCGCCGGGTGGCGGCGGTTGTTCGAATCCTGTCACCTCCGCGCCGCCGAGGTGCAGCCCGGGCTTGCCAAGGAGCTCGCCGCCGAACTCACGTGGCTCGAAACCGCGTGGCCGCGCGATCTTCCGACCGGGGTGATCCACGCCGACCTCTTCCCGGACAACGTCTTCTTCCGCGACCGCGAGCTGTCCGGTCTGATCGACTTCTATTTCGCCTGCACCGACTTTCTCGCCTATGACTTGGCTGTCTGCCTGAACGCCTGGTGTTTCGAAGCCGACGGCAGCCTCAACGTGACCAAGGCGCGGCTGCTGCTCGAGAGCTATCGGCGGAAGCGGCCGCTCGCCGCGACGGAGGTCGCCGCGCTGCCATTGCTGGCGCGCGGCAGCGCGTTGCGCTTTTTGCTGACGCGGCTCTTCGACTGGCTCAACCAGCCGGCAGGGGCGCTGGTCCGGCCGAAGGATCCTCTCGAATATCTGCGCAAGCTGCGGTTTCACCAAGGTGTTACCGACCCCCGAGGGTATGGCCTCGATGCCTGAGCTGACCGAGGTCGAAGTTTTTACCGATGGCGCCTGCCGCGGCAATCCGGGCCCCGGCGGCTGGGCCGCCATCCTGCGCTACCGCGGGACCGAGAAGGAATTGAGCGGCTTTTCGCCCGACACGACCAACAACCGCATGGAGATGATGGCGGCGATCGCGGGGCTGGAGGCGTTGAAGCGCCCATGCCGAGTGCGACTTTACAGCGACAGCCAGTATCTGCGCGACGGCATTACCAAGTGGATCAACGGCTGGAAGCGACGCGGATGGCTGACCGCCGACAAGCAGCCGGTGAAGAACATCGATTTGTGGCAGCGGCTCGACGCGGCTGCCGCCAAGCACGACGTTCATTTTATCTGGGTGCGCGGGCATTCCGGCCATCCCGAAAACGAGCGGGCGGATGCGCTGGCGCGCGCCCGCATCGCCGAAGCGGGCCGGAACGGCAGGATCGCCCGGCCATGAGAATGCGCTTTCCGATCGTCACAAAAGCTTCCCGTGGCAGTCTCCATTTGGCAATCTGCCGCTCCTTACATGCGTTCGCGACGACCCATCGGTCACGGAGGGGATGCGTATGAGATGGACGATTGTGGCCGCCGCCCTCGGGGCGTGTCTGACCGCGTCGCTCGCCGCGGCCAGGGCGGAGCCGATCGAATTGCAATGGTGGCACGCGATGACCTCGGTCAACGCCGACCGGGTCAACAAGATCGCCGCCGACTTCAACGCCTCGCAAACCGCCTACAAGATCGTCCCGGTGTTCAAGGGCACCTATGCGGAGACGATGAACGCCGGGGTCGCCGCCTATCGCGCCGGCAGTGCGCCGCACATCATCCAGATCTTCGAGGTCGGCACCGCGACGATGATGGGTGCCAAAGGAGCGGTGAAACCGGTCTATCAGCTGATGGCTGAGGCCGGCGAGCCCTTCGACTCGAACGCCTATCTTCCGGCGGTAACTGCCTATTACAGCACGGTGGACGGCAAGATGCTGTCGCTGCCGTTCAACAGCTCGACGGCGATCACCTACTGGAACAAGGACTCCTTCAAGAAGGCGGGGCTTGACCCCGATAAGGCGCCCACCACCTGGCCTGACACCCTCGCGACGGCGCAAAAGCTGCGTGCCGGCGGCATCGCCTGCGGCATGACCGCCGCCTGGATAAGCTGGACGCAGATCGAGCAGTTCAGCGCCTGGCACAACATCCCGCTGGCAACCCGGGCCAACGGGCTCGAAGGTGCCGATGCCGAGCTCGAATTCAACAACCCGATCCTCGCCAAGCATATCAGTAACCTGGCCGAGGCGCAGAAGGACAAGAGCTTCGACTATGGCGGGCGAACGAGCGAGCCGGAGGGCAAGTTCGTCAACGGCGAATGCGGCATGATCCAAACCTCGTCCGCCGCCTTCGGGCTATTCAAGACCGGCGCAAAATTCGATTTCGGCATGGCCGAGCTGCCCTATTACCCCGAGGTCGCCGGGGCGCCGCAGAACTCGATCATCGGTGGCGCCAGCCTGTGGGTCATGGGCGGTAAAAAACCGGAGGAATACAAGGGCGTCGCCAAGTTTTTCACCTTCCTGTCGCAAACCCCTCTGCAGCAGGAGCTGCACGAGGTGACCGGCTATCTGCCGATCACCAAGGCTGCCTATGCGGCAACCAAAGCCTCCGGGTTCTATGACAAGAACCCGGGCCGCGAGATCCCGCTCATCGAGATGACGGCAAAACCGCCAACCGAGAACTCGCGCGGGCTGCGCCTCGGTAATCTGGTGCAGATCCGCGACATCATCGCCGAGGATCTCGAAGCGGCTTTCGCCGGCAAACAAGATGCGCAGCCTGCGCTGGACGATGCGGTCAAGCGCGGCAACGGCCTGCTGCGGCAGTTCGAGCGGAACACTCAGCAGTAGCGGCCGGCGCTGTAAAAGGGATTGGGCGACGGCGGATCAAACTCGCGCGAGATCCCCTCGCCCCGCTTGCGGGGAGAGGGTTGGGGTGAGGGGCGTCTTCGCAGCTGCACCGCGCCGGCAGATGCGGATGCTTACCCCTCACCCGAAAGCCACGCTCCGCGCGGCTTCCGACCTCTCCCCGCAAGCGGGGCGAGGTGATTGGCTGCGCAGCTGAACCCGATGACTTCCTGCAGTCCGGGATAAGGACGCCCGAATGGAACGGCGCGTTGTCTTTCCGGGCTGGCTGTTCCCGGTACTGTTGCTCGCGCCGCAGCTTGCGGTGACCTTTGTCTTCTTCTTCTGGCCAGCCGGGCAGGCGATCCTGCAATCGGTGCAACGCGGCGATGCCTTTGGTCTTTCGACCCGCTTCGTCGGGCTCGAGAATTTCGCCGCCGTCCTAGCCGATCCATTCTACCTCGCTTCTGTCGAGATCACCGCCGTCTTCAGTCTCGCGGTCGCCGTTCTGGCGCTGGCCTCGGGGTTGCTGTTTGCGGTGATGGCCGACAAAGTCGTGCGCGGCGCCGCTGTCTATAAGACGATGCTGCTGCTGCCCTATGCGGTAGCCCCGGCGATCGCAGGGGTTCTGTGGCTGTTTCTGTTCAACCCGAGCGTCGGCATCGTCGCCGCGGCGTTGCGGCGCGCGGGTATCGACTGGAACTATCTGCTAAACGGCCGGCAGGCATTGCTGCTCGTGATCCTTGCCGCCGCCTGGAAGCAGATCAGCTACAATTTCTTGTTCTTTTTGGCGGGGCTACAGGCGATCCCGAAGACATTGGTCGAAGCCGCCGCGATCGACGGCGCCGGCGCCACTCGGCGCTTCTGGAGGATCGTCTTTCCGCTGCTGGCACCCACCAGCTTTTTCCTGCTGGTGGTCAACATCGTCTATGCCTTCTTCGACACATTCGGGATCATTCACAACGTGACCCAAGGCGGGCCGGCACGGGCGACCGAGATCCTCGTCTACAAGGTCTGGTACGACGGCGTCGTCGGTCTCGATCTCGGCGGCTCGGCGGCGCAATCGGTAATCCTGATGGCGATCGTAATTGGGCTGACCGCGGTCCAGTTCCGCTTCATCGAGCGGCGGGTGCATTACGCGTGAGCGCGTGACATGGTGAGCGCCGGCAAGAGCGCCTGGATCCCGCACACTATCCTGTTGCTGGGGTTGGCGCTGGTGCTGTTCCCGGTCTATGTCGCCTTCGTCGCCTCGAGCCTGCCGCTGCAAGACATTCTCGACACGCCGATGCCGCTCGTTCCGGGGCCGGACCTTCTCGCCAACTATCGCGACGCGCTCGCTTTCGGGACGGCCGGCACCAACGGCCAACCGGTCGCGGCGATGATGCTGAACAGCCTGGTTATGGCGCTCGCCATCGCCATCGGCAAGATCGCGATCTCGCTGCCCTCGGCCTATGCGGTCGTGTTCTTCCGCTTTCCGCTGCGCCGGCTGTGCTTCTGGGCGATCTTTGTCACCCTGATGCTGCCGGTCGAGGTGCGGATCATTCCGACCTACAAGATCGCCGCTGATCTCGGCCTGATCGACACCTATCCCGGCCTGGTTCTCCCGCTGATCGCTTCTGCGACCGCGACATTGCTGTTCCGCCAATTCTTCCTGACGATCCCCGACGAGCTCGTCGAGGCGGCCAAGATCGACGGAGCCGGACCCTGGCGCTTCCTGATCCACATGGTCATTCCGCTGTCGCGGACGAACATTGCCGCGCTGTTCGTGATCCTGTTCATTTATGGCTGGAACCAGTACCTCTGGCCGTTGCTCGTCACCAATACCCCGGCGATGACGACGATCGTCATCGGCATCCGTCAGATGATCGGCAATGGCGACGCGCAGACCTCATGGCACCTCGTCATGGCGACCGCACTCCTGGCGCTGCTGCCGCCGATCGCCGTCGTGCTCGCGATGCAGCGCTGGTTCGTCAAAGGGCTGATCGAGCCGGAGAAGTGAGGGAGCCGAACTTCCTCACCTCTGCTGCTCGCCGCGGGTCTTAAAGTGTTTTGAGCATCGCCTCGGCGCTGGAGGCGTCGACTTGGCCCGGTTGCGCTTCGACGTTGAGCGACTTGACGACACCGTTGTCGACCAGCATCGAATAACGCTTTGAGCGCACGCCGAGGCCACCCTTCGTCAGGTCGAGCTCGAGGCCGAGGGCGCGCGCGAAATCGCCGCTGCCGTCGGCGAACATCCTGACCTTTCCATCGGTCTTCTGCTCTTTTCCCCAGGCTCCCATGACGAAGGCATCATTGACAGCCACGCAGGCGATCTCATCGACCCCCTTCGCCTTGATGTCCGCGGCCTTATCGACGTAACCGGGCAGATGACGCTGGGAGCAGGCCGGCGTGAAGGCGCCCGGTACGGCGAACAGGACGGTCTTTTTGCCCCGGAAGATCTCGTCGGTGGTGAACTCCTTTACGCCCTCCGGCGTCAGTTGCTTCAGCGTCACCGATGGTATCTTGTCACCAACATTGATGGTCATGGTATTCCTCCGATGCTATGCAGGACCGAGAGCCTATGGCGCCCGCTCGCATTTCCGGTCGCGCAGGGGTCCGGCGGGCAGACCGATAGCATAGGGTGGATCGCGCGGCAAATCCGACAAGGTTGCCGCGGCAGTGCATTTTTTGTGCACGAACGCGCAACGAAATCCGTGTATAGACTGGGGATCCTCAAGGGGATGGGACGCGATGATCGGTCGGTCGGAGGGTGCGATGACGTCGCTCGCAGGCCAGCTCTTGGTGGCGATGCCGCAGATGTTGGACCCGCGATTTGCCCGGTCGGTCATCTATCTCTGCGCCCACAGCGAAGACGCCGGGGCAATGGGCCTCGTCATCAACAAGCTGTTGGGCTCGTTGACCATGGATGAGCTGTTTGCCCAGCTCGATATCGAACCGAGTGGTGTTGCCGGCTCGCGACCGGTGCATTTCGGCGGCCCGGTTGAAGGCGGCCGAGGCTTTGTGCTGCACACGGCCGACTACCGCGAGGAGGCCACGCTCCACGTCGAAGGCAATATTTCGGTGACCGCGACCCTCGAGGTCTTGCGCGCGATCGGCAAAGGTCAGGGACCGCACCAAAGCCTCTTCGCCCTCGGTTATGCCGGCTGGGCGCCGGGTCAGCTTGATGCCGAGATCCAGGCAAATGGCTGGCTTTCCGTCGCGGCGGATGATGACATTGTCTTCGCTTTCGACCACGATGAGAAATGGAGCCGCGCGCTCGCGAAGCTCGGTATCGATCTGTCTATGCTGTCGAGCGACGCGGGACACGCGTAAGAACCTCTGATTCTTTCTCGATGCGCGTCTGCAGACCTCCCCGCGAGTGTCGGGTTCAGCGCCGAGATCCACCCCAATCCTCGCGCAGGATCGCGAAAAGCAGATGGTCCTGCCATTTCCCCTGGATGCAGAGATATTGACGGGCATGGCCCTCCTGCCGGAAACCGGCTCGGACCAGCAGCGAACGGCTTGGGATGTTGCTCGGCAAGCAAGCAGCCTCGACTCGATGAAGGCGAAGTCGGTCGAAGGCGAATTCGAGAACGAGCGGCAACGCCCCGGTCATGAAGCCCTGCTGGGCGAACGGTTCGCCGACCCAATAGCCGAGGCTGGCAGTCTCGGATACGCCGCGCCGTAGATTGGACAGGCCAATCCCGCCGATCAGCGCGTCGTCGTGGGAGAAAATGAACAAATTGTAGGCCTGGTCAGTTCGCCAGTCCTCGGCATAACGGGCCACGCGGGCGCGGAAACTCGGGCGGCTCAGCGCATCAGCCGGCCAGCTTGGCTCCCATGGGGCGAGAAAGTTTCGCGAGCGAGCGCGCAGGCTTGCCCAGGCCTCGTAGTCGCCACGTTCGGGCGAGCGCAGGAAGACACGCTCGCCGGCCAAGCGAAACGGCTCCGCGCGGGCGAGAAAGAGACGTGGAAAGGACTTACGTTGCGGCGCCATCGCGGCGTCACGAGACGAGACGCTCTCTTACGCGGTCGAATTCTTCCAGCCGGCTCAATGGCCCAAGCGCTGCGAGCGTCGGCGGCGCCGAGCGCCAGCGAGCGACGACGCGGCGGATTGCGGCATCGTCAACCGCCTCGACGCGCGTGACAATCTCGGTGGGATCGAACGGGGTGCCGTGGATGAGGAGATGTTGTGCCAGCTGCTCGCAGCGCGCCGCGGTGCTTTCAAGGGACATCAGGAGACCCGCCTTCATCTGCGTCTTGGCGCGATTGAGCTCGATAGGGGTCAGGCCGTCTTCCAGCCGGATCGCTTCCTCGCACAGCACAGGCACCAGTTCGGCCACCTCGGCTTCGCCGGTACCGGCATAGATCCCGAAGAGCCCGCCGTCACGATAGCCATGGACAAAGGAGTGGATCGTATAAACCAAGCCCCGCTTCTCTCGGATTTCCTGGAACAGGCGAGAGGACATGCCGCCGCCGAACGCCGTCGACAGCACCGAGGCGGCGTAAAAATCCGGGTCACCAAGCACCAGCCCCGGAAAGCCCAGAACGAGATGCAGCTGTTCGAGATCACGGTCCTCGCGCCGGTCGCCGCCGGCATAGCACGCCGGCTCGGTCGTCGCGGGACGTTCGGACGGCAAACCCCCAAGCAGCTTTTCGGCGAGCGCTGCGAGGTGGTCGTGATCGAGATGCCCGGCCGCCGAGAGCACCATACGCTGCGCGCCATAATGGTCGTGAAGATAGGCCGTAACTGCCTCGCGGCCGAGCTGCCGGATGATTTCCGGCCGGCCCAGCACAGGCCGACCCATCGCTTGGTCGGGATAGGCGCACTCCTGGAAATGGTCGAAGATGATGTCGTCGGGAGTGTCGTTCGCCTGGCCGATCTCCTGCAGGATCACCGCGCGCTCGCGCTCGAGCTCCTCCGGCTCAAAGGTGGAGTGCTGCAGGATATCGGCGAGGATATCGAGCGCGAGCGAAACGTCTTCTTTGAGTACTTTTGCGTAATAGGCCGTGCTCTCGCGCGAGGTGTAGGCGTTGAGATGACCGCCGACCGCTTCGATCTCTTCGGCGATCGCAAGAGCGCTGCGCCGTTTGGTGCCCTTGAAGGCCATGTGCTCAAGGAAATGCGCGACCCCGTTGAGGTCAGCCGGCTCGTGCCGCGTGCCGACATCGACCCAGATGCCGAGCGAGACCGTGTCGACGGTGTCGACGCGGTCGGTGGCGACTCGCAATCCGTTGGCCAAGGTGGACAGCTGCGATGTCATGCTGCGCTCCGGTTAGATGTTTCCAGCGCGCCGCGCATGGGCGCGAATAAAGCGTGTCACGGGGCCCAGATCGTTGGGCAGCACGACCAGCCGCTCGCGCCGCTCGAGCAGTTCGCCGAGGGCAGGCGGCAGGGCCGGACGAATACCGGTCGCGCGCTCGACCGCCTCGGGAAACTTCGCCGGATGGGCGCAGGCGAGGGCAACGATCGGCACCCTTCCCTCAGCCGCGCCTGTCTCTGCCCGTGCCGCGGCAACCGCGACCGCGGTGTGGGGATCGATCAACGTGCCCGATCGGGCATAAGTCTCGGCGATGGTCTGCATCGTCTGAGTGTCGTCGACCTTGTGGGCGGAAAACAAGCGGCACGCCATGCGCCATCCTTGATCATCCTCGGGCATGCTGCCGTTCTGCCGGAAGAGCCGCATAGCCTCTCCGGCCGCCGCACCATTGCAGCCCTTCAGCTCGAACAGCAGGCGTTCGAAATTGCTCGACACCTGGATGTCCATGCTCGGGCTGAGGCTCGGCTCGACGGGCGAAAGCGCCATCCGGCCGGTCGCAAAATAGCGCGCGAGGATGTCGTTGCGATTGGTGCCGATGACCAGCTGATCGATCGGCAG
The DNA here is from genome assembly GCA_035272665.1 of Allostellaceae bacterium. GTDB lineage: Bacteria > Pseudomonadota > Alphaproteobacteria > ATCC43930 > CGMCC-115725 > AP-15. The sequence goes on along the minus strand of DATEQL010000548.1, from coordinate 21,399 downwards.
TCCCATGCGACGGGCGACGTGTCCCGCATAGACATTGCCGAAATTTCCGGTGGGCACGCTGAATGAAACCGGTCGCGTCGGAGCGCCGAGCGCCGCCCCGGCCGCAAAATAATACACTGTTTGAGCGGCAATCCGCGCCCAGTTGATCGAATTGACCGCTGAGAGATTGAGCGCGCGCCGCAGCTGGGTGTCGGCGAACAGGGCTTTGACCAGATCCTGGCAGTCGTCAAACGTGCCCTCGATGGCGATCGCATGCGCGTTCGGCGATTCGACCGTCGTCATCTGCCGGCGCTGAACTTCGGACACGCGATTGTGCGGAAAGAGTATGAATATGTCGATCCCTTTCCGGTCGCGGCAAGCCTCGATCGCGGCGGAGCCGGTGTCTCCCGAGGTTGCGCCGACGACCGTGATATGCTCGCGCTGTCGGGCCAGCACTGCGTCGAACAGCGGCCCGACAAGTTGCAGCGCGAGATCCTTGAACGCGAGTGTCGGCCCATGAAACAGCTCGAGCAGCCACAATCGTTCGTCAACCTGCACCAGCGGTGCCACCGCGGCGTGGCGAAACCCGCTGTAGGCCGTAGCGGTAAGCCGCCGCAGCTCCGCCGCAGAAAAGGCCTCGCCGGCGAACAGCGAAACGACGCGGGCCGCGATTTCGGCGTATGGCAGGCCGGCGTAGTCTCGCAAGGCCACCGCGCTGAGCGCAGGTAGCCGGTCCGGTACATAGAGCCCGCCGTCGTCGGCGAGGCCGGCCAACAGCACCTCTACGAACGAGAGGGTCGGTGGTGAGGGGCGAGGATCGCGGGTGCTAAAATAGCGCACGAGTTCGGGTCCGATCGAGACGCGGAGCCTATCGCCGCCCCCGCTCCCTCGCAAGCCGATGTCGCTCTGAAACGTAAAAGGTGCTGTCTTGCGAGTGCCAGGCAATCCGGTAATCACGATCGACCAAGTAAAGTACGTCGCCGGTGAAACGATTCAATTTCCGTCGGTGATGAATGATGCCACAGAAAACGGCTGCCCGGTCGTCATAGATGTGGCGCGCAACAGCACCAGAATTCGCAGACCGTTTCACCGCCGCGCCAACGCATCGTCGAAACGAACTGGACGGCTGCCCCGACAAAGAGGCTCAACGGGCGGGAGCGGGTGCGATGCGCATGCCGAGCAGCGGCACGACCGCTTCTGGCGGGAGTTTCGTGTAACTGGGTGGAACCTCGAACAGTGCGGCGTCCTGTCTGCCGATCTTGACGTGGCGCAATTGCCAATCGATTGTCGAAAGCTTGCCGCTTTTTGTTACGAACTTGCCGACGCATCTCATAGGGATCCCGTCGCGGCTGAGCCAGAGCGAGCCGGTCGCGTGGCCTTCGGGCGAATCGTCGTCTACCATGTACTGTGTTGTCGCAATGCCGTCGATACTCGCCTGCCCGATCGACTTTGTCAGATCAAGGTGGCTCAGCAGCAAGAGGGCCTTCGGGAGGACGAATTCGACGACGGTATGGAGTTGCGGCAGCATCACCTCGCCGACCGCGCTGTCGGCGTGTAGAATGAGGACCGGCTTTACGGCCGGCAAATCCTGCTCGTGCCGTTGCTCGCCTGGCATGTGCCACATCCTGCCGACATAACTGCGCCCATCGAGGATCAGCACCCGCTCTGCGGTAAAGCCGACTCGAGCGTCGCCGAGGGTCTCGGCCGGGGCATGTGTTGACAGAAAGATCGAGAGGGATAACGCGATCGGAAAAAGACGAGGCACGCACTTGGCTCGACCCTGACGCGACGGGGGGCTGATAGGCGGCAAATGCGGCGGCTTCGCGACGCGCTGGACAGCGGCGACGCAACCCTTATCTTGGGAGCCGACAAAACCATGGCGGTTGATACGGACGGTCGCAATGAACGGAGCGATCAATGCGCGGGTCCTCGCATTCTCGAGCAGGCGATGAACGATACAGACGGAACTATCACTGTCAAAGTCCATGCTGCGGTCGCCGAAATACCCGCCGGCGCCTGGGATACTTGCGCCGGGGAAGATAATCCGAGCGTCTCGCACGCCTTTTTGAATGCGCTCGAGGAGAGCGGCTCGACGATTGCCCGCACAGGCTGGACGCCGCAGCATCTCTCTCTCACCGGTCCGGACGCGACCATCGTCGGCGTGGTGCCGCTGTACGCAAAGACACACTCCTATGGCGAGTACATCTTCGATTATGGATGGGCGGACGCCTATGAACGTGCCGGCGGTCGGTATTATCCGAAGTTGCTTTCCGCCGCGCCGTTCACTCCAGTGCCCGGACCGCGACTGATGTTGCGTTCGGGCGCGCCGCCAGAGACGCGGGCGCACCTGATCGCCGCAATGGTTGAGCTCACCAAGCGGCGACGAATCTCGTCGCTGCACGTCAATTTCCCCGAACAAACTGATATGGAAGCCTTGACCGAGGCAGGGTTTTTGCAGCGGCTCGGCCAGCAGTTTCATTGGACGAACGATGGCTATCGCGATTTCGACGATTTCCTCTCGGCGTTGAACTCGCGCAAGCGGAAGGCGGTGAGAAAGGAGCGCCGAGAAGCGCTGGCATCGGGGCTTGAGATCGAGGTCCTGACCGGCTCCGATCTCAAGTCCCGTCATTGGGACGCATTTTATGAATTCTATCTCGCGACCTCGGACCGCAAATGGGGCTCAGCCTACCTCAATCGCCGCTTCTTCGCGTTGATCGGCGAGCGGATGCCCGAGAAAATCGTCCTCGTCATGGCGCGCCGCGGCGCGAACTACGTCGCCGGGGCGTTCAACCTGCTTGGCAAGGATACGATTTATGGCCGCAATTGGGGCAGCTATGGAGAGTATAAGTTTCTTCATTTCGAATGCTGCTATTACCAAGCGATCGAATTCGCGATCACCCGCGGGCTGAAGCGCGTCGAGGCGGGCGCGCAGGGTCCGCATAAGATCCAGCGCGGCTATCTACCGGTGCCGACCTATAGCGCCCACTGGATCCCCGATCCGGCCTTTCGCCGTGCGGTGGCGCAATTCCTTGCCCGTGAAAGCCAAATGGTTGCGCACAAGATCGAGGGCCTCGCGGAGTTTTCTCCGTTCCGGCGTGAAGAGGCCTCACCCTGACCGGCCTCGCCGGCAGCGGCGGGCCTCGTTACTCGACCAGCTCGGGCTCCTTCGGCGCGGGCGCGGCCGGGCGCTCCTCGTAGGAGAAGGCGAGCGCGTCTTCCTCCGACTTGCGCGTCACCCGTACGATCCCGCCTTTAGCCAGCCGCCCGAACAGCAGCTCATCGGCAAGTGGCTTCTTGATGTGCTCCTGGATGACGCGAGCCAGCGGACGAGCGCCGAAAAGCGGATCGTAGCCCTTTTCCGCCAGCCACGTGCGCGCGCTCGTATCGAGCTCGATCGTGACATCGCGATCGGCGAGCTGCTCTTCGAGCTGCAGCACGAACTTGTCGACGACCCGGCCGATCGTTTCGGTCGACAAAGCGGAGAAGGAGATCGTCGCGTCGAGCCGGTTGCGGAACTCGGGCGAGAACATGCGGTTGATCGCTTCGTGATCATCGCCTTCGCGGATGCCGCTGCCGAAGCCAATCGCGGGCTTGGCGAGGTCAGACGCGCCGGCATTCGTCGTCATGATCAGGATGACGTTGCGGAAGTCGACGTTCTTGCCGTTGTGATCGGTCAACTTTCCGTAATCCATAACCTGCAGCAGGATGTTGAAGAGATCGGGATGCGCCTTCTCGATCTCGTCCAGCAGCAGCACGCTGTGGGGGTGCTGGTCGATCGCATCGGTCAACAGGCCGCCCTGGTCGAAACCGACATAACCCGGCGGCGCGCCGATCAGTCGCGACACCGTATGCCTCTCCATGTATTCGGACATGTCGAAACGGGTGATCTCGATGCCGAGCGCGCGGGCGAGCTGGCGCGCGACCTCGGTCTTGCCGACCCCAGTCGGGCCGGAGAACAGATAGCTGCCGATCGGCTTCTCAGGATCGCGCAACCCGGCGCGCGCCAGCTTGATCGCGGAGACCAACGCCTCGATCGCCGTGTCCTGGCCGAACACCATCGTTTTCAGGTCGCGCTGCAGATGCCTCAGCACCTCGCGATCGTCGCGCGACACGCTCTTTGGCGGGATCCGCGCCATCGTCGCGATGCAGGCCTCGACCTCTCTCGCGGTGATGGTCTTACGGCGGCGGTTCTCGGGGACGAGCATCTGGGCTGCCCCGGTCTCGTCGATCACGTCGATCGCCTTGTCGGGAAGCTTGCGGTCACCGATGTAGCGATGCGAGAGCTCGACCGCAGCGCGCAACGCGTCGCTCGTGTAACGGACCTTGTGGTGCCGTTCGTAATAGGGTTTCAGGCCACGCAGGATTTTGATCGAATCCTCGACAGTAGGCTCGTTGACGTCAATCTTCTGAAAGCGGCGCACGAGCGCCCGGTCTTTCTCAAAATAGTTGCGATACTCCTTGTAGGTGGTCGAGCCGATGCAGCGAATCACCCCGCCGGCAAGCGCCGGCTTCAGCAGGTTCGAGGCATCCATCGCCCCGCCGCTCGTCGCGCCAGCTCCGATCACCGTGTGAATCTCGTCGATGAACAGGATGGTCCCGGGCTGAGCCTCCAATTCCGCCAGCACCGCCTTGAGCCGTTCTTCGAAATCGCCGCGATAACGAGTGCCCGCCAAGAGGGCGCCCATGTCGAGGGCATAGATCGTCGCGTTTAGCAGCACTTCAGGTACTTCGCGCTGGACGATGCGCCGCGCCAGCCCCTCGGCGATCGCCGTCTTGCCGACACCGGGCTCGCCGACATAGAGCGGATTGTTCTTGGCCCGTCGGCACAAGATCTGGATCGTGCGTTCGACTTCGGCTTCGCGGCCGATCAGCGGGTCGATCCTGCCGCCCTTGGCTTTCTTGTTAAGGTTGACGCAATAGGCATCAAGCGCGTCGTGATTGCGCTTCTGCGACTTTTCGCCGCGCTCGTCCTCGTCGGCTCCTTGCACGCGCCGGGTTTCCGAACGCCCAGGCGCTTTGGCGATCCCATGGGAGATGTAATTGACCGCGTCGAACCGGGTCATGTCCTGTTCTTGTAAGAAATACACAGCGTGACTCTCGCGCTCCGCGAACATGGCAACGAGAACGTTTGCGCCCGTTACCTCCTCGCGGCCCGAGGATTGAACGTGAATCGCCGCGCGCTGCAATACGCGCTGAAAGCTCGCCGTTGGTTTCGCGTCCTCGCTGTGGGCGGCAACAAGGTTGGCTAGCTCGTTGTCAACATAGTTCAGAACCTCGCGGCGCAGCCGTTCGAGATCGACGCCGCAGGCGCGTAAAACGGCGACCGCATCCTGATCGTCAGTCAGCGCGAGCAGCAGATGTTCGAGAGTGGCATACTCGTGCCGGCGTTCATTGGCGCCGGCGAGAGCCCGATGCAGCGACTTTTCGAGATTGCGTGACAACACGCCGCCTATCCTTCCTTGCAGACCCCGGCGGTCATCGCTCGGGGGCTAGTCTTTTTCCAGCGTGCACTGCAGCGGATGCTGGTGCTGCCGGGCGAAATCCATGACCTGGGTCACCTTGGTCTCGGCCACTTCGTAGGTATAGACGCCGCACACCCCTACCCCGCGCTTGTGCACGTGCAACATGATGCGGGTTGCTTCCTGGCGGCTCTTGTTGAAGAACCGCTCGAGGATGTGAACGACGAATTCCATGGGCGTATAATCGTCGTTCAACATCAATACCTTGTACATCGAGGGCTTTTTCGTCTTCGGCTTCGCCTTGACGACGACGCCCGTACCCGGCCCTTCCTCGCCGCGCTTTCCATTCTCGCTCATTTCGGCCCGAGGCGATGATGCTGCTGCTCGCTGCATGATGATATTGGCTTTCCGCCGCTCCGCAAAAGCCTTTTCCTCGCTCCGGCCGAAGCGGTGATCACAGCTTCCGGCACTGCCGGCTACTCGGTCCGATAGGGCCGGCGCAGCAGGCCCTCGATCATCGCGTCGATCGACACGCCGCGGTGCAGTACCGCCTCGACGGCCTCGCTGATCGGCATCTCGATCCCAAGCCGCCTTGCCAATCTCGCGACGGCGGCGGCGGTTGCCACGCCTTCGACGACCGACCGGTGGCCAGAGAGCGCAGCGCCGAGATCCTGCCCGCGCCCGAGAGCCAGTCCGAGCGCATAATTGCGCGACTGGGCGGTGCTACAGGTGAGCACGAGATCGCCCAGACCGGATAGGCCTCTGAAGGTTTCGGCACGGCCGCCCTTGGCCAGCCCCAGCCGAACCATCTCGGCGAGCCCACGAGTGATCAGCGAGGCGCGGGCATTCTCTCCCAATCCACGGCCGAGCACGGTCCCGCAAGCGATCGCCAGCACGTTCTTCACGGCGCCGCCGATTTCGACCCCAATCGGATCGCCCGACAAATAGGGCCGGAATCTGTTGCTGCCGAGCGCCGCTGTGAAGGCGCGAGCAAGCGCCGCGTCGGGGCTGGCGATTGTAACCGCCGTCGGCAGGTCGCGAGCGACTTCTGCGGCAAAGGTTGGTCCGGACAGCACCGCGAAAGAAGAATCGGGCAGGATTTCGGTGGAAACTTCCGACATCGTTTTGAGTGAACCGGTCTCGATCCCCTTGGAGCAGTGCAGCAACGGCACACCCGCGGGTAGGCTGGGTCGGAGCGTATCGATGGCACCGCGCAAGAATTGGGCCGGGACGACGAGCAGCGCCGCCTCCGCACCAGCCATCGCCGCATCGATGTCGGTTGTCGCGACGATGACGGGGTCGAGCCTCACCCCGGGCAGGAAAAAGGGGTTCTCATGCTGGTTGTTGATCGCTGCAACCACGTCCTGGTCGCGCGCCCACAACACTGGGCTGGAGCCCGCGCGCCGGGCAACGATGCTAAGTGCGGTTCCCCAGGCACCACCGCCGACGATCGCCAGACGCTTCACGCTGTCGAACTCATTTGGGTTGCCTCCTGACACCCGCTGCCCTCCGCTGCGGAGTGACGGGGTCGAGCGGCCAGCGCGGCCGGGGCGGCGCGTCGAGGCCATCGACGAGACCGAGGCGAAGCCGCTCCAGCCCGGCCCAGGCGATCATTGCCGCGTTGTCGGTGCACAACACCGGCGGCGGCGCGACAAAGCGCAACCCGGCGGTTTCGGCGAGTGCAGCAAGACAACGGCGCAACCGCTGATTGGCTGCGACGCCGCCCGCTGCGACAAGGGTTGTTCCCGTCGGGTGGCGGCGGCGAAACCAGCCGATGGCATTCGCCGTTCGGTCGGCCAACGCATCGCAGACAGCGAGCTCGACCGACGCGGCGAGATCGGCCCGATCGCGCGAATCGGAGCAGCCGCGTTCAACGATGAGATGCCGGACCGCCGTCTTCAGTCCGGAGAACGAGAAATCACAACCTGGTTTGCCTTTGAGCGGCCGTGGGAGCGGGAAGCGGTGCTCGTATCCCTCACAAGCTGCCCGCTCGATCGCGGGACCGCCAGGATAACCGAGCCCGATCAGTTTCGCGATCTTGTCGAACGCCTCTCCGGCGGCGTCATCGAGCGTCGTGCCGAGGCAGACATAGCTCCCCACGCCGGTGCACGACAGCAGCTGGCAGTGGCCGCCGGAGACTAGCAGGAGAAGATAGGGGAAACCGACGTCATCGGTGAGCCGGGCAGTTAGCGCGTGAGCTTCGAGATGGTTGACCGCGATGAATGGCTTGCCGGCAGCCCAGGCGATCCCCTTCGCCGTCGTTGTGCCGACGATCAGGCCCCCGATCAGACCGGGGCCTGCGGCAGCGGCCACCCCGTCGATCTCGGCCAGCGTCACATCGGCCTCGGCAAGCGCGTAGGTGATGACGGTGTCGAGGTGATCGAGATGCGCCCGCGCGGCGATCTCGGGAACAACCCCGCCAAAAGGCGCATGCTCGGCGAGCTGCGTCTGAATCAGGCTCGATCGAATCCTTTGTCCCGACGGCATGTCCGTAACGATTGCTGCGGCGGTCTCGTCGCAACTCGTTTCAATTCCGAGAACGATCATGGAACAAGAGGAGGCGGCACCTTGGGACCGCGGGCCTCCGGTCGGCAAACCCGTAGTGGTCGGCGGTTAGCCAGGCGGCGCGACCTCGTAGGTCTTGAGCGTCTTGTCGGTGGCGGCGTCGATCTCGAGCAGCTTGACGGGATACCCCCAGAGCACCGCCGTGTGGCGCAGCACGGCGCGGCTGCTCTTTTCCTCGAGCAAAACGCCGTTATGGACATAATGCGCAAGGATCAGGCAGCGATCGCCTCTGAGATCTACATCGACCACTTGGATGTCCGGCTCGCGCCGGGAAAGGTCGTATTGACGAGATAATGCGCTGCGGATCTTGCGATATCCGACATCGTCGTGGATTGCCTCGACTCGTAGAGCGGGCTTGGTGCTATCGTCCGAGACCTGGAACAAATGGAAACGGCGGATCATCGCCGGGCTCAAATACTGCAGTACGAAGCTTTCATCGCGATAATTGGCCCAGGCGTGACGCAAGACACCGTAGCCGTCTCCGGAGCCGGCGATCTCAGGAAACCACTCTCGGTCCTCTTCGGTCGGCTCCTCGCAGATGCGCCGGATATCGCTCATCATCGCGAAGCCGAGCGCGTAAGGGTTGAACCCGCTGAACCGCGGGTCATCGAAATCGGGTTGGAAGACAACGCTCGAATGCGAATGCAGGAACTCCAGCATCGAGCCTTCGGTGATGAGACCCTTGTCGTGTAGCCGCCGCATGATCTCGTAATGGACGAAGGTAGCGCACCCTTCGTTCATTAGTTGCAGCTGTTTCTGCGGATAAAAGTATTGCGCGATCAAGCGGACGATACGGACCAATTCGCGTTGCCAATCCTCAAGCCGCGGCGCCCGCTTCTCGATCAGATACAACAGGTTTTCCTCAGGCAAACCGAGCTCGCGCTTGATCTCCTGCAGACGCGCCTCGGTTGCGTCGGGGTTCTCCTTGTCCTTGCCGACACCAGGTACCGTGCGCCATAAATCGTTGTAGGTCGCCTCGGAGTGCGCCCGCCATTCCTCGGCGCGGCGCTGTTCGTCCGCGAGGTTGGGCTTGGTGCGATGGGCGTAACGGTTGACCCCGTGGTCCTTCAGCGCGTGGGCGGCGTCGAGAACGCGCTCGACCGCCTCGATCCCGTGCCGTTCTTCGCATTTGGTGACATAGTCGCGGGCAAAGCTCAGATAGTCGAGGATACCGTTCGCGTCAGTCCACTGCCGGAAAAGGTAGTTATTTTTAAAAAAATGATTATGGCCAAAGGCGGCGTGGGCGATAACAAGCGTTTGCATGGTCATGGAATTTTCTTCCATGATATAGCAAATACAGGGATTGGAGTTAATGACGATTTCGTAAGCCAGCCCCTGCAGACCTCTGCGGTAGAGGGTCTCGTGAAAGGCGAAACGCTTGCCGAAGCTCCAGTGACGGTACATGAGCGGCAAGCCGACCGAAGCGTAGGCGTCGAGCATTTGCTCGGACGTGATCACCTCGATCTGGACGGGATAGACGTCGAGGCCCAACTCGTCCAGCGCGATCCGCTCGACCGCGTTATAGATTTGGCGCAGCGCCGTGAAATCCCAGTTAGGACCGGTGAAGAGCGGGGTCGAGGACTCGAGTCGTACTACCTCCCCCAAGCGTGTGTCAGGCACGGACGCCCCCTTTGGCAAACAATTCGTGGAATACCGAGAAGATTTGCGAGGGGTCGCCGACCCGGCGCATCGCGAAATGCGGGTGTGCAGGCGCGACCTCGCTGTAGGCTCGCCACAGATCGCTGTCTCGCGACAGACCGGTGAGACTCCCTCCCATACCGTCGCCGACCTCGACATAGGCAAAATATTGGCAGAGCGGGAGCACATCTCCACCCAGCAGCGCCACGCAGCGGCCGCTGTCGGCCCCGTAATTGTCGCCGTCGGAGGCCTGCGCCGCGTAGATGTTCCATCGATCGGTAGCGTACCGAGCCCGCGCGATCTCCAACATCTTTTCGAGGGCAGTCGAAACCACGGTGCCACCAGTTTCGCGACTGTAGAAAAAAGTCTCCTCGTCCACCTCCTCCGCCGTGCTCGTATGGCGGATGAAGACGATGTCGACGTGCCGGTAGCGCCGAATTAGAAAGACGTGCAACAGCATGAAGAATCGTTTGGCAAGATCCTTCATCGCCTCGGTCATCGATCCCGATACGTCCATCAGGCAGAACATCACCGCTTCGGTATTCGGGCGGGGTACCCGGTCGAAACGGTTGTAGCGGACGTCGAGCGGATCGATATAGGGAATGATCTTGCTGCGGTGCTCGAGGCGTTCGAGTTCGCGAACGAGCCTTTCCGCCTCGTCCTCGCCGCCGCGGGCGCGGGCGTTCTCGATCGCCTCGCGGATCGCTTCGAGTTCCCACTGCTTGGGCCGCCTCAATGAGATACGTCGGGCCATACTGTTGCGCATCGTCCGACGTACGCTGAGATTGGCCGGGCTGCCGGTGACGGTGTAACCGGCACGCTGGAGATCGACCGCGAACGTCTCCTTGAGGCTCTTCTTGACAAGATCGGGAAGCTCAAGGTCCTCGAAAAACATGTCGAGGAACTCTTCCTTGGACAAGGTGAACTCGAACGCATCCTCGCCCGAACCGTCCGGGCTGCCCTGCGATCCCCCGCGTCCTTCACCACCCGTGGGCCGCGGGATCTCGTCGCCTCTCAGATACTCCTTGTTGCCGGGAACGACATGCTCGGTCCGGCCGGTGCGCCGGCTATGGTGAAAGATCGGCTCGGTGATCCCGCGGGTCGGAATCGCGACTTTCTCGCCCTGCCCGACATCCGCGACCTTACGCTTGCGCAAGGCCTCCTGCACCGCCGACTTGACTTCCGCCCGGGCGCGGCCGAGGAAACGCTGTCGGTTGCTGAGGCTCTTGCCCTTCGGGTTGGGTCGGCGGTCGACGATATTCATGGACTGTCCTCCAGGCCAGACGGGTGCCGGCCCACCTATCCGGCCTTGTTCACCCGCATATACCACTCGACGAGGCGGCGGACCTGCCGTTCGGTGTAGCCGCGCGACACCATGCGCTCCAGAAAATCGGCGTGCTTCTTCTCGGTATCGGAATCCTTCTTCGAACCAAAGCTGATGACCGGCAACAGATCCTCGACTTGTGAGAACATGCGCCGCTCGATCACCTCACGCAACTTCTCATAGGAGGTCCAGGACGGGTTTTTTCCGGCGTTGTTGGCGCGCGCCCGCAGGGCGAATTTGACCACCTCGTTGCGGAAGTCTTTGGGGTTTGCAATCCCCGCCGGCTTCTCGATCTTCGACAGCTCTTGGTTCAACAGTTCGCGGTTCATCAGCTGCCCGGTATCCGGATCTTTGTAGTCGGAGTCCTCGATCCAGGCATCGGCGTAGGCGACATAGCGGTCAAACAGGTTTTGTCCGTAATCGGAATATGATTCGAGGTACGCCTTCTGGATCTCGTGCCCGATGAACTCGGCATAGCGCGGCGCGAGCTCGGCTTTGATAAAGTTGAGGTACTTCTTCTCGGCGTCGTCGGGGAATTGCTCGCGCCAGATCGCTTGCTCGAGCACGTACATCAGATGGACCGGATCAGCCGCGACCTCCTGCGTGTCGAAATTGAAGGTGCTCGATAAAACCTTGAAGGCAAAGCGGGTGGAGATGCCGTCCATTCCCTCGTCCACCCCCGCCGCATCCCGGTATTCCTGAACCGACTTCGCGCGGGGATCGGTGTCCTTCAAGCTTTCACCATCATAGACCCTCATCTTAGAATACAGGTTTGAGTTTTCATGCGGCTTCAATCGCGAAAGCGTACTAAAGCGCGCCAGGATGTCCAATGTTGACGGTGCACATGCTGAATTCGCCAATTCGCTGTTTTGTAACAGTTTCTCATAAATCTTTTGTTCTTCGATAGCACGGAGACAATATGGCACCTTGATGACCGAGATTCGGTCGATAAAGGCTTCGTTATTGCGGTTGTTCTTAAACGACTGCCATTCAGCCTCGTTCGAATGGGCAAGAACGATACCCTGATAGGGGATGCCGCCGATGTTCTCGGAGCCGACGTAATTGCCTTCCTGCGTCGACGTCAGCAGCGGGTGCAGCATCTTGATCGGCGCCTTGAACATCTCGACGAATTCCATCAGGCCTTGCGTGGTGCGGTTCAGGCCGCCAGAGTAGGAATAGGCATCGGGATCGTTCTGGCTGAAAAACTCGAGCTTGCGAATGTCGACCTTGCCCACGAGGCTCGAGACATCCTGATTATTCTCGTCGCCGGGTTCGGTCTTGGCGATGCAGATCTGTTTCAACCGCGAAGGTTGCAGGCGGACAACCGTGAACTTCGTGATGTCGCCACCAAATTCCTCGAGCCGTTTGACTGCCCAAGGCGAGATCGTGCCGGTCAGACGACGCACCGGGATGCCGTAGTGCCTCTCGAGCTCGGAACCGAGCGTTACCGGATCGAACAGGCCGAGCGGACTTTCGAAGACGGGGCTGACGTCGTTACCCGCCTTCAACACATAGACCGGCTCCTTTTCCATCAGCTGCTTCAGACGTTCGGCGAGCGACGACTTGCCGCCGCCGACCGGGCCCAGCAGATAAATGATCTGCTTGCGCTCCTCGAGCCCCTGTGCGGCGTGCCGGAAGAAGCCGACGATACGCTCGATCGTCTCCTCCATGCCGAAGAAGTCCGAGAATTCGGGGTACACCTTGATCGTGCGGTTCATGAATATGCGACCGAGCCGGGGCTCCTGGCTCGTATCAACCATCATCGGCTCGCCGATCGCCCGCAACATGCGTTCGGCAGCCCCCGCATAGTAGGCTGGATCGTCGGAGCACTTGCCGAGGTAATCCTCGAGCGAAAGCTCGACCTCTCGCCGGTTCTCGTACAACCGCGAATAGAGGCCGAAGATCCCATCGTCAAATTTCATGTCTCACCTCAACCCTGCCCGCACTCCAGAGAACGGACGATCCGCGACAGACGTTTCGTCAGTTCTGGTAATCTGTCGTAAGCCTGGGTAAATTCCGGTAAGTTTTTGCTAGGCGAGCAGTTGGCACGACAGCCCACAATTCCCGTGCTCATGCAAGCCTCCTGCCAAACCCGCGGCCCGTTCGCAAACCGGCACACCCGGTCACACGACGCTCTCCACCAGTAACTCAATAACAACACTTTGTGGCGAGAGTGCGAAGGGATGCAGCTCTCCGCAACAGACCGTGAACGGGTGCGAATCGGCCTTTGGTGATGCGTCTACCCTCACGAGAGCTAACAACATATTGTGGCCACCCACCCAATTTCAATCATGATATATTAAAAATGGGAAAATCCCAATGAAAATATGAGTTAATGCCGACGATTGGGAGCAGGGCAGGCTTCTGGCGCCCATCAGCCCAGCCCCCAACGGGGCATTTCCGCGGCGTTCTGCCGCAGTAACCAATGCGATAACCGCCGTGTTCCCCAACCCGGTCGCCAACCGCGATCTGTAACGCCGCCCGTAATGGCCGGCACGTTGCTCATGTCCGCCGCCGACTCCGACGCCTGGAGGCAGATGGACTCGCGCCGGGAGAGCTGGCTTCGACTCATAAGAATTGCCTCGATCGATGCAAAAACGTGGTGCGCAGACCGCCTCGCGCCTAGACGCGTCTACAATAACGAGCAAATTGAACCTCCCGGGGTCCCCGACCGCCATCCCGGCCCTCAAACCGCGAGGCCAGCTGCACGGCGATCTTTTGGGGATGTCTGCTTAGACGCTCTTGCTATAGCATAAATATCAATTTGTCAACAAAGAAATGATGAGCAACGCCCTGGAGGAATAAGATTGGAGCTCTCGATCCCCCGCTGACCGGCGGTCATTCCGCCGGCCAGCGTCGGAGGAAACCGTCCGGCGGCTCGCTTCTGCTCCGCCGAATCCATTCAAATTGGCCCTCAGGCATCAGTCTTGCGTTGAAAGGCCGCCGACCGGCATGTTGCTGGGTCGCTCGAAACCAGCTATTGGGAGAGGCGCACAGATCCCTCGCTGACGCGCGGTCACCCCTTACGCACAGTTCCCGCGCGGCGCCATATCACTACCTTGCATTGAGCTGCATCGGAGACGAGTCCTGCTTCTGCAGGAGAGGATCAGGATGTTTCCCTCTTTGGTTGCAATGTAGCGGATCGCGGTCAGTAATCCCGAGTTCGGAGAACTGCCGTCGGACGCTGTTTCCGCGGCTTCTTTCGGCAAATAGATGGCCATAATACCGGCTTCCCTTAGGGCCGCTCGTGGGTATCACATGCGTATATGGCATCAGAATTTGGCAATTGCAAGACTGGGCGGCGCCGACCGCCGGCAGCTCAAGGTCAGCCACTGAGCCCGCTGATTGACATAAGCGGAAACGCGTCGCCCGCTGCGGCCAGAAAAGCGGAGAATCTGCCTCGACCAATGATGCGGACATCGTCAGGCCAAGACAGAGCACAGAGGGAAAGATGCGAGATCCCGGGGAAGGTCGTAAAGCTCCCGCCGAAGCGGACTGCTTTGGCCTTTAGCAACAACGCCGCCCAAGACCCGCTAGCGACGGCCGGCTCGCCCGTCGAAACCGGCCACCGCGTCGGGGATCCGATGCGGCGACTTCGCGAGCTTCTCGTGCGACCACCAATTCCAGGCAACTGCCTCGGCCAGCTCGCCGGCGAGACAACCGTAGCTTGCATCCGTCATGTGAAGCCCGTCGGAGCCGATTATCGCCGCGGGCGCGAGCTGCTGCGTACGATCCCATTCTTGCATGATCTCGAAACGACGAAACAGGCCGACATGGCTGCGATGGGCGATCTCCCCAATGATCCGCTCCATCTCTGCCCAAGCTGGTCGCGTGAGGACCCGCGGCGCAAATTGCAGGTCCATCAGAACGACGTCGATCCCATCCTCCTTCATCGCGGCGACGCCTCGCCGGATCAATTGTTCATCGGCGGTTAGGTCGTCGCGCCTCAGGACGGCATTCGTGCCAACCTGCCAAATCACCAGATCGGGATTCTCTGCGATGACGTCCCGCTCGAGGCGGGCCAACTCCTCGGGGACGTCCTGGCCGCCGACTCCGCGGTTCAGAACTCGGATCTCGGCAGCCGGGAATCGGTCCTTCAGCTCCTCCTCGAGGCGGCTCGGATAACTTTTGGCAGGCATGCTCGCGCCGACACCCTGCGTCGAGGAAGACCCCATCGCGACTATGGTCACAGGCCTCCCCTGGTCGAGTCGCGCGGCGGTGCGATCGAGCGACGCCCCGATCGCGGATAGTGCCGGCGGCACGGCGCAGCTCGGAATGCTGACGGTCGCCGTTGGCTCGGCGAGCACCGGTCCGCTCGACGCCAGCATCGCAGCGAGGATGGCAGCAAGCCGTCCCATAGCGAGTTGATGTGTCACTGGAGGGCGACCCGGATCGCTTCAGCCAGCTTGCGGCCGATGCACTCATAGACGCTGGCGGCAAGGCTCGCCCGCTCGTCCTTGGCGACCTTATCGAAATTGAACACGTTCTCCTCGCTCCAATAGCGCATCATCTCGAATCGCGGAAAGACATACACCTCGTTAACCTCACCGACCTGATGAAGCGTGTTCAAATAACGCTCGAAGTCGATGACGGTGGTCGTACTGCGAGAGAATTGCATATCGATCAGTGTGATGTCGATGCCGCGCGCCTTGAGTTCGTCGATCCCGGCTTGCAGCGCCGCCGCAAAATCATCGATTTCGACCCCGCGGACGGCGTCGGTGGTGCCGGTCTCCCAAATCACCAGGACCGGGTCCTCGGCGATGACGTCGCTTGGAAACCGCTCCAGCATCTGCTGCGCGGTTTGCCGCGGGACGCCTTTGTTGACGACGGTGATGGGGACGGTAGGGTACCAGCGGTCGAGTATTTCCTGTAACCGATGTGGATAGGCAAGGTCGAGCGAACCTGCGGCCGCGCCGGTGGTCGAGGCTCCACCGATCGCGACGATCTTGACCGGATTACCCGCCCGTAGCCTTTCGCTCAAATGCGGCAGCGTGGCCTCGACCCGTACCAGTTCGGCCGGAACCTCGCACGGCTCGTCCCCGCCGACGGCGGGCGACACCGATGCGATTGCGACGATTGCCACACTGCCCGCCAGATGAAGCGCCCGCTGCATAAGACCGCTGGCTAAGCGACGCCGCATCACGGACCCATCCCATTCCTCCCGCCGCGCGCCGCTACGAGCGGTTGCGATATTCTTCCCATCCTCTTATACCAGTCAATCATCTTCGCGGTAAAGCATAGCGCAAGAACGCCGGCAACGTTGACGGCGAGCTGAGCCACGATCGCCGAATCGTATTCCGATAAGAGAAAATGGCTCAACGCCGAAAGCAAGATACCGAGGCAGAAAATCTCCAACGACTGTTGCCCGCAAAGTATCAAAGGCTTTGCCATCGGCGAACGCAAGAATACGGCGTCCCGAGATATCAAAGCGCCGACGACGACTACCATGGCGAAGAAGGGTACGAGCCGGGCCGGGGACAGATTGTTCTTGTTGACCGGCCACAGATCCTTCAGAAAAAGCCCGGGAAACGGGTCCCAGACCCCGTGGATCGTCCAGCTGAGCTTAATCACGAACCCCACCGCGACAATGACGATCGCCATCAGTAGAGGCGCGCCCGCGGGGCGCGGCCAGCGTCGCATCGGAGCCTCGTCGAGGCCGAGGGCGGCTCCCGCAATGAACAGAAATTGCCAGGCGAGGGGATTGAAATACCAAACATGACCCTCCGGGTAGGCCGGCACGGACAGGTCCGCGACCTGCACGACGGCATAGACGAGGAATGATGGGATCAAGACCATCAGCGGCTGGAGCCGCAACCCGAGCAGGATCGCAGGGAAAATGACCAAAAGCAGGATGTAGAGAGGTAGGATGTCGAGAAAGGTTGGTTGAAACTGAAGCAGGAGCGCCTTGACGATAGCAATGTGCGGCTCCTGGAGAAAGTCGGCGACCCGCATTTCGTCGTTGTACATTGGATTGTTGAAAGTCGTTACTGTATAGGACACTTCGGCGATGAAGATCGTGAACAAGAAGATGTGGGCGACATAGAGCTGCCAAGCCCGACGCAGAATCTGCGCAATCGCATAGAATGTGCCCTGTAACGCGAGCGTCCGACCATAGACGAGGGCGGCGGTAAAGCCTGAGATGAAGATAAAGATCTCCGCCGCGTCGAAGAACTGGAAGGACTGAAGGGTGCAATAGCTGACGACGTTCTCTGGAATATGATCGATAAAGATGAAGATCAGGGCGAGACCGCGAAAAAAGTCGAGGCGGAGATCGCGCGACTGTGAAGGCATGAGCCCTCGAACTCCGACGATGCCGCCATCGCGACACGGCAATGGTAGCAGAAGCCGCTCGGCTCGTCGACTAACGACGGTGGCTCCGGCGGGCGGGGTGGTCATGTGCGCGGCCCGGTCGCGCGCCACGACCGCCGGCCACGGGTGGGCGAGGCTCTGAGATTGGCCATTGGAGGGGTCGACCGTATTGCGCCCCGGCTTTGAGGATCGCCCTGATCTCGTGGCCCCACGCGATTAATTTTCGGGCAGGCTGCCATTATCCCGCGCAGTTTAAAACGAAAACGCAAAAATCGCTTGCGGTGCTGTTGCAGATGAGATATATTCTGACATATTCAGTTACGAGGCAGATACGAACCTTGATGTGACCTTTCGAAAGAGCCGGCTTAGCCGGCTCTTTCACTGAGGATCACGCGAGATCAGGTCGCACGGCGAAGGATGCCTCGGTCTTCCGTCGTATCTCCTCGAGCGACACATCGGGCGCCCGCTCCGTCAGTGTCATTCCTTCCCGATCGATCGTGAACACACCAAGGTCGGTGATCACCATGTCGACCACGCCCTTGCCCGTCAGAGGCAAGGTGCAGCGCCGCAGCAATTTTGGTTCATTTCGCGCGGTATGCTCCATCAGGACGATGACGCGCCTGACCCCAGCGACGAGATCCATGGCCCCGCCCATCCCCTTCACCATCCGGCCGGGGATCATCCAGTTTGCCAGATCACCATTCTCGGCCACCTGCATCGCTCCCAGGATCGACAGGTCTATATGGCCGCCGCGGATCATCCCGAAGGATTCCGCGCTGTCGAAATAGCTCGTCGTCGCCAGTTCGGTAATCGTCTGCTTACCGGCATTGATCAGGTCCGGATCCTCTTCGCCCTCGAATGGAAAGGGGCCCATGCCGAGCATGCCGTTTTCACTCTGCAGTTGAACAGTGATCCCCGGGGGGATGAAGTTCGACACGAGGGTGGGGATGCCGATGCCGAGATTGACATAAAAGCCGTCCTCGAGATCTGCTGCGGCACGGCGCGCCATCTCGTCGCGCGACCAAGACATGTTGCTTGCTCCTTTCTGTTCAATCGCCGCGCTTGCGCACCGTGCGCTGCTCGATGCGCTTTTCGAGCGATGTCGCATGTACAATCCGGTCGACGAAGACACCCGGCGTGTGAATGTGATCGGGATCGATCGCCCTAGAGTCGACCAGGTGTTCGACCTCCGCGACGGTGACCCGCCCGGCGGTCGCCATCACCGGGTTGAAGTTGCGCGCCGTCTTGCGATAGACGAGATTGCCCTCGCAATCGGCCTTCCACGCATGGATGATGGCAAGGTCCGCGACGAGACCGCGCTCCATCACGTAACTCTCGCCGTCGAACTCGCGGACGTCCTTGCCTTCCGCAATGAGCGTCCCGACACCCGTCTTCGTGAAGAACGCCGGTATCCCGGCGCCACCGGCGCGGATCCTTTCCGCCAGGGTCCCCTGCGGATTGAACTCGATCTCGAGTTCGCCTTTCAAATAAAGATCGGCAAAAAGCTGATTCTCGCCGACGTAGGACGAGATCATCTTGCGGATTTGCCGGGTTTCGAGCAGCAATCCGAGCCCGGCGCCATCGATCCCGGCATTATTCGAGATCACGGTCAGCCCGTTGACCCCCGAGCGCGCGATCGCGGCAATCAGCGTCTCCGGTATGCCGCAAAGCCCGAACCCTCCCGACATGAATGTCATGCCGTCCCGCAAGAGCCCGGAGAGTGCGGTGTGTGCATCGGGATAGACTTTGTTCATCACGCGCTCCTCCGCCAACCGGAACGCGCGAACATACCCTCAGGGCACCGATCTCCGCCACCCTATCGCGGCGTGGCCGCCGCGACGCCGAGCCGCTGCTGCGTCACGACGTCGACGACGCCGTTGACGTTTATCCTCTGTTCTTTCTGGAAATGGGCCACCGCAGCGGCGGTTGACGGGCGGTAGATACCGTCCTGGTCGACCGCGATCTTCGCGGCGACGAGGGCGCGCTGCACATCCTTCACGTCGGTTCCCTGCAGCGGCGGATCGGACGGCTTCAGGAGCCGTGGTTGGCCGGGCTTCGACTGGCTGGCTATGAATCAGGCGCTGATGTCGTTGCCGTTGATCGTAATCCAGCTGGGCGGCGCTGAGGCGAGATGGAATTGGACCCGCGGGGTCCCGTCCGGCGCTTTCGCCTCGACCCCCAGCTCCTTTAGTACGGGCAGGTACTGGGCGAGCGGAACGTCGAGACCCAGACGCGGGATCGCGTCGAAGCCGCGAACAACGAGGTCGCCGCCGGCGGCATAACCTTTGGGTGCCAGCGGCGAACCCCGGGCTTCCGCCGTGACCGCGATGCCGACATCCCGGGTGTCGACCGCGACCTCATGAATGCGGAAGACCGGGTCAAGCATCGCGATGGCACCGAGCATCTGCTGGGTCACCTGCTGCTGTTCCCGCCCACCGTCCGCAACGCCGTCTTCGCGCACCTGGCTGGCGGCCTCGAGCAGGTTGCGCAGTGCCGCGGTGCTCAGATTCCCGAGCTGGAGATCAACGACGACCCGGTGTGGGACCTTGCCTTCGTCAAGAAGCGTCGGCGCCAGCTCCAAACCTTCTTCGCGAACGCTGAACCGGATCGCCGCGGCATCGCTGTCGAGACCGGTCACCTCGCTCGCAATCTCGGCTTTGGCGAGAGAGACGAGCGCTTCGGCACCAGCCCCCCGCACCGTCGGACCCTCGATGGTGGCATCGCTCTCGGCTGTGCCAAAAAGAGCCGGCATTCCTGCGAGCATGGGCCGGAATTGGCCGAGGCGCGCCTCCTGGTCGCCCTTCTGCAGCGTATCGAGCGCATCGTGGAGCTTCTCCACGCCCTCGAAGTGAGGCCCCGAGGACTTCCCGGTGAAAGCGAACCGCTGGATCGCACCGCCGGCCGGACCCTGCGGGAAAGAGAACTCGATCCCTCTCAGCTCGAAGTCGACCGGTCCCCTCCAGCCGCCGCCCGGTTCCACTTCGAGCTTCGATGTCATCGACAACGGCCCAAAACTGACCCAAGCCCCGGTCTTCTGATGTTCGATGCGCGCCTTTGCGATCGCGATCGCCGTGTCGCGGCCGCGCCCCGACTGCGCTTCGATCACGGCGTTCGCCCTCGCCTCCTGCAGCGTGATCTTGATATGGGTACCATCGGCCGCATCGAGCGTCCCCTCCTCGGGCAGAAGTATGGCCAAGTCAACCAGCTTGCCCCCCTCCTTCTGCCTGGTCTGCCGGATCTCGACTCGATCGAAAGTGAGCCGATCAACCCACTCATTCAGTAAGGACAGGCGTACATTGGTGATCGTCGCCACCAGCGCATCGCCCTCGACCCGGATCTCGTAGGGATCGGAGCCGGCCCATTTGACGATGCCGTTAGTACTCGGCCCGAGCCGGGCTACAAATCTGTCGATCTCAGATTTGAAGCCGGCAAGATCGCCCTCGGCTGCTCCCACCGGTGATCCCTGCGCCAACACAGCCGCAATTACGACAATCGCCTGCGTCAGGCGAAGTGCAGTCTTCATCGATTGGTATCCCATGCGAGGCCGGCTGGCCTTTCCGATATCATCGCGTAATGCCGGCGAGAAGAAACAGCGAGGACGAACCCGACCCTTTGCCCGTCACTCCCAGAAGTCGTACAACATCTGTCACTGAAATAAACTTAACGGATACGACATCGGTATCCGCCGTGGACCCAGCCGCCTTTAGACCCGCAGCGCGGAGCATTCCGAGAGGCGGGGACTTGGCCCGCGCGCTTGGGGGGCGAGCGCCCCTAGCGTAGGATCATCTCCGAGGCGCGTGAGGAATTACCCCGGAGATCTTCGGGCGAGCGGCTCCGTCGGCCGGCGTAAGAAAGTCCTTGCGTCGGCGAAGCCCCGGTCCGAAATTGCCGCGAGGCTGGGGTGCCGCCCAGCCGCGCGGTATCGGCCGCGCGGCAGAAGCGGCTGAGATCAGACCCACTGAACCTGGCCGGGCGCGCCCGGCGAAGGGAGTCCGTTATTACCGCGTCGTTCACTGTTTCGTCGTCCCGCCCGAAAACCGTCGTCATCGGCGCCGGCGTGATGGGGCTGGGGATCGCGTGGCGTCTCGCGCAAGCCGGTTGTCCGGTCACCGTATACGATCGCGC